>DMUE01000007.1:0-15594 GCA_003476465.1 Microbacterium sp.
TCGGCCTGGTTCTGGTCGCGCTGTACGGGATCATGGCGCTGGCGGCGCTGGGCCGCTCGTTCGTGCAGATCGTGCAGCGGTTCGACGAGGCGCCCGTCGCGTATGCGCTGTCGGCCGTGGCCGCCGGGGTCTACCTCCTGGCGACGCTCGCTCTGGTATTCGCGGGCTCACGCCGCTGGTACACCGTCGCGTGGATCGCCATCGTGTTCGAGATGGTCGGCGTTCTCGGCGTCGGCACACTCAGTCTCGTGTTCCCGCACGTTTTCCAGCACCCCACGGTGTGGTCCGTTTTCGGCTACGGGTATCTGTTCATTCCGCTCGTTCTGCCCTTCGTCGGTCTCTGGTGGCTGCGGACGCATCCGCCGGTGGCGATGAGCGAGACGGATGACGCGACACCCGCGGGTGCGTGGCGATGATGCTGTTCCGCACCTCCGAGGAGGTGCCCGACGACTTCGGACCGAGCGTCGTCACTATCGGCAAGTTCGACGGCGTGCATGAGGGGCACCGCGCGATCATCCAGAAGATGCTCGCGGACTCCGCCTCCCGCGGCGCGCGTTCTGTCGTCGTCACGTTCGACCGCCACCCCCTTGCCCTGCTCGACCCGGCACGCTGCCCTCCGTCGCTGGCGGAACCCCGCCAGAAAGCCGCCCTTCTGGCGGAGACGGGCATCGACGCGACCCTCATGCTGACCTTCGACGAGCAGCTCGCTGCAGAGGAGGCGGCGGATTTCGTGCGGCGGGTTCTCGTGGACGCCCTGCAGGCCCGGGAGGTACTCGTCGGCCAGGACTTCCGGTTCGGGCGCGGGGGAGCCGGCGACGCGGCTCTGCTGCGGACCCTCGGCGAACGCTACGGTTTCACCGTCGGCGAGATTCCGGATGTCCGGGATGGCGAGTCGGGTCGCCGCGTCTCCTCGACCTGGATCCGAGAGCTCCTTGTGGATGGCGACGTCGCGGCCGCGTCGAAACTGCTCGGCAGGCCACCCTCGGTCCGGGGCGAGGTCGTGCACGGCGCACAGCGCGGACGGGAACTGGGTTACCCCACAGCGAACCTCGAGGACGTGACCGACGGGCTGGTGCCGGCGGACGGCGTCTATGCAGGCTGGCTCATCGACGGTCTGGCAGAGAGCCAGACCGGTATCCGTGTGCGCCGCCCTGCCGCGATCTCGGTGGGAGACAATCCCACCTTCGACGACGTCCCCCGTCGCCAGGTCGAGGCCTACGTCCTGGATGAGACGGATCTCGACCTGTACGGCCACATCGTCGAGGTGCAGTTCGTGGCTCGACTCAGGGGCATATCGGCGTTCGATGGAATCGAGGCGCTCACGGTCCAGATGGCGAGGGATGTGGAGCGCGCGCGAGAGATCCTCGTGGCCGGTCCGATGCCGCCCCTCCGGCCGACGGACGCGGCACGTCGGGATCAGTAGGACGTTTCGGGCCGGCAGGGACGTTTCGGGCCGCGGTCAGTAGGACGATTCGTCGATCATCGCGGTTGTTCCGGCGCCCCTCACGCCCGCGCGCAACTCGCCGAGGATCGTGGCGCTCGCGCTGGTGCCGAGCCGGGTTGCCCCGGCNNGGCTGCCCCGCGCGATCTGCTCGTCATCGAGCAGGGACGTCTCGAGGATGACCTTGGTGATGAGACCGTTCGCCGCCCGCACCACGGCCGCGATGTCTGCGGTGACCTGCTCGTCGAACCCGGAGCGGAGCCAGCCTATGTTCACAACCATGTCGAGTTCGGTCGCGCCCTCGGCGATCGCCTGCTGGGCTTCGGCGACTTTCGCGGCCGTGGACGTCGTACCGTGCGGGAATCCGATCACGGTGCCGACCGCGACGCCTGTGCCGTGCAGTCGCGCGGCGGCGTGAGCTATGTCGCAGGGGCGGACGCACACGCTGAACACGCGCCAGAGCGCGGCGGTCTCGAGTTCGGCGTCCACATCGGCCCGCGTGAACTCGGGCTTGAGGATCGCGTGGTCGAGGGTGGCCGCCAGCGCGACCTCGGAGATTTCCAGGGGCATCGCACCAGCCTACGCGTCCCGGCCCGGCGCCTTCTGTGATCGTTTCGCCGAACGACGGCTCCGAGCCCGGACGCGTGGCTTCGGGTGCGGGCTCGCGGCTGTACCGTGGGATCACCAACTGTGCAGAGAGGATGACATGCGCCGCTTCCGATCCGCGTCTCCGGTGCAGCGGGGGGCGGTCGCCCTCATAATCGCGAGCGGGCTCGCCCTTGCCGGATGCACCGCCGCGCCCGCGCCGACGACCACGAGTTCGGGCGACCCGTCGCCCGAGACCACCACGCCCGGCACAACACCGGCGGTCGAGGCCTCCGCCCCTGTGCAGACCAGCGCGGATATCTCGATCCCGATCCGATGTGAAGACATCTACTCGCCGTCGATGCTCTCGCAGCTTCAGTCCGAGAACCCGCCGCTGAACGATCCCGGCGTGACGATGGACTCCACCGAGGTCGTTGAGGCGCTGGAGATCCTCGCTGCCGGCGCCCAGACCCTTCGCTGCTCCTGGGGTCTGCCATCCTCTTACGGACTGGCGACCAACGTGACCATCGTGGAGCCCGACCAGGCCCTGGCGGTGCTGGCCGCCCTGCCCGACCGAGGATTGGTCTGCAGCGATCTGGCCGGTGGCACCCTCTGCCGCGTGCAGAACGACGACGGCGAGAACGCGTTCGGCGAGAGCCATTACCTTCGTGGCAACGGATGGGTCTCGACGCGTTGGATCAACTTCGGGCCGCGGGGCTATACCGAAGACGTCATCAGCTCTCTCTGGGGGTGAGGGCGACGCGCGAGGCGTCCTGGACGCGGGCCGGGCCCGGATGCCGTAGAATGTGCGGGAGGAAAGGCGCTGCGACGTTCGCGCCGAGGCATCCGCTTCACGCATCGTCCCCGTTCTTCCCGCCCGTGTCTGTCACGGCCCAGAAGCCGCCCACGGGGTTCATCAGCTCACCAGCCTCGCGCTGGAGATCACCGAATCATTCGGTGCACACGCTCAGGAGGAGCATGCCGAGCACGGCACAGCCACAGCTGAACAGGCGTCGCAAGCAGTCGTCCGTCCGTCGCGACGACGACGCGCCCTTGATCCCGATTCTCGCGCGCAAGGTGCGCGAGGTCGAGGCGAAGGCCCAGCGGGGCAAGCTGGGACCGACCAATCGGGTCAAGTTCCAGGTGATCGCCTTCCTCGTCCGCGAGGAGCGCGCTCGCGTGAAGGCCGACCACACCGTCGCGGATTCCGTGCGGGCCGAGTCACTCAAGCGCCTGGACGGCGTCGCGACGATTCTCGCCAAGACGGCCGCGCGCGACACGTCGCTCATCCAGCTGCTCGAGGTCGACCAGGCCACGTCGCCGGTCGCCCGACGCATGCGGCGTGACTGGCTGCTCGAATCGGGCGCCGAGCTCGCTCCCGACGAACTGATCATCACGGATGCTGCCCCCGTGCTGGCACCGGTCGTGCCGCCCGCGCTCGCCGAGAAGCAGGTCGTCCCACCCGCGGTCGAGGCGCGCCAGCTCGCCAACCCCTTCCTCGCTCCCGACCTCGACCGCGCGGTCCGCCGCGAGAGCCCGCGTCGCAGGCTCGACGGCTGGGAACTCATGGGACCGCTGTACAAGGCGTTCGAGACGGGCGCCGGTGGCGGTGCCGCTTCTATGGAGCTGCCGCCCCTTCCCGAGTTCGATCGCCTCTCGCCCAAGGGCCGCGAGATCATGGCCCATCAGTCGCGTTTCCTCGAATCGGTGCGCGAGGGTCACCGCACGTTCCTGCTCGCCGACGAGCCCGGACTCGGCAAGACAGCGCAGTCGCTGCTCGCGGCCTCCGTTGCCGGGGCCTATCCGCTGCTCGCCGTCGTGCCCAACGTCGTGAAAATGAACTGGGCGCGCGAAGTGGAGAGGTGGACGCCGCAGCGGCGGGCGACCGTGATCCAGGGAGATGGCGCTTCTATCGACGCCTTCGCAGACATCTTCATCGTCAACTACGAGATCCTCGATCGTCACCTGGCGTGGCTCAGCTCGATCGGACTGCGGGGGATGGTCGTGGACGAAGCCCACTTCATCAAGAACCTCTCTTCGCAGCGATCGCAGAACGTCCTGACACTGGCGGGACGCATGCGGGAGATCACGCCCGGTGGCGATCCGCTGCTCATGGCGCTCACGGGAACGCCGCTGATCAACGACGTCGAAGACTTCGACGCGATCTGGCGCTTCCTCGGCTGGACCAACGGCGAGAAACCGGGTCCCGAGTTGATGGAGAAGCTCGACGCGACCGGCATGACGCCCGCCGACAAGGCCTTTTATCCCGAAGCGCGCGAGGCTGTCATCTCAATGGGCATCGTCCGTCGCAAGAAGAAGGATGTCGCGGCCGACCTGCCCGACAAGCTCGTCGCCGATCTGCCCGTCGAGCTCGACGACGAGTTCGGGCGTTCGATCCGCGACGCGGAGCGCGAACTCGGCCAGCGCCTCGCCGATCGCTACCGCCGCATCGTCACCGCTCGTGGTGACCGGGGCAGGGGGGGTGCACTCGGGCACGAGATCGACGCCGACATCGTGCGGCTCGTCGCGCAGAACGAGCTCGACGAGTCCAAGGCGGCGGGTGCTGGATCCGAGAACGTGTTCACGATGGTGCGCAAGATCGGTCAGGCCAAAGCGCATCTCGCCGCCGACTATGCCGTACAGCTGCAGCGTGCCGTCGGCAAGGTCGTGTTCTTCGCCAAGCACATCGACGTCATGGACGCCGCCGAAGCCCACTTCGCGTCGGCGGGGGTGAAGACGATCTCGATCCGAGGCGATCAGACGACGGCCGCGCGACAGTTCGGAATCGACGCCTTCACCAACGACTCCGCTGTCGGTATCGCCGTGTGTTCGCTCACGGCCGCCGGCGTCGGGCTCAACCTGCAGGCGGCGTCCAACGTCGTGCTCGCAGAACTCAGCTGGACCGCGGCGGAGCAGACGCAGGCGATCGACCGTGTGCACCGCATCGGCCAGGACGAGCCGGTCACCGCCTGGCGGATCATCGCCGCGCACACGATCGATACGAAAATCGCCGAACTCATCGACTCGAAGCAGGGTCTGTCGCTGCGCGCGCTCGACGGCGAAGCCCTCGATCCGACCTCGAGCGAGTCCGTGCAGTTGAGCGCCCTGATGCACCTCACCCGGCAGGCGCTCGGCGTTCGCGAGGGGTGATGTCCGGGCAGCTTGCCGAGCCTGGGACGGGTTTTGCTCCGGTCGGTGAGTGGCGCATGCTTCTGCGGAACCTAGAAGTGGATCCATCCGCTCCCGCACGAGCCTCTCAGCGTGTGGCAGGTCGAACGCTCCGGCTATAGGGTGACGAGGGCAGCGTCGCCGGACTCTCCTTTCGAAACGCAAGGACCAGACATGAAGATCGGCATCCTCACCAGCGGCGGCGACTGCCCCGGCCTGAACGCGGTCATCCGCGGCGTCGTGCTGAAGGGCACCACCGCCCACGACCTCGAGTTCGTCGGTATCCGGGATGGATGGCGCGGTGTGGTGGACGGCGATTTCTTCCCGCTGACCCGGCACGACATCAAGGGTCTGTCCAAGGTCGGCGGCACCATTCTGGGCACTTCTCGGACGAACCCCTACGACGGTCCGCGCGGCGGCGCCGAGAACATCGCCAAGACGATGTACGGCCACCGTCTCGACGGCATCATCGCCATCGGCGGCGAAGGCACGCTCGCCGCGGCGAACCGTCTGTCGATGGACGGCATCAACGTCCTGGGCGTGCCGAAGACGATCGACAACGACCTGCGCGCCACCGACTACTCCTTCGGTTTCGACACCGCTGTCAACATCGCGACCGACGCGATGGACCGGCTCCGCACGACCGGCGACTCGCATCAGCGGTGCATGGTCGCGGAGGTCATGGGTCGTCACGTCGGGTGGATCGCGTTGCACGCCGGCGTCGCGGCCGGAGCCCACGCCATCCTGATTCCCGAAGTCCCCCTGTCGATGGAAGAGATCTGCGACCTGGTGTCGAAGGCGCACGATCGGGGGCGCGCGCCGCTCGTGGTGGTCTCGGAAGGCTTCACCCTCACCGGCATGCAGGAGGCCTTCAGCGATCGCGGCCTCGACGCCTTCAACCGTCCTCGGCTCGGCGGTATCGGCGAGGTGCTCGCGCCCGAGATCGAGCGCATAACGGGCATCGAGACGCGCGCGACGGTGTTGGGCCATATCCAGCGCGGCGGTGCGCCCTCGGGATTCGACCGGGTGCTCGCGACGCGGCTCGGGCTGCACGCGGCCGATGCGGTCGTGGCCGGCGCCTGGGGTCAGATGGTGGCGCTGCGCGGCACGGACATCGTGCGGGTTCCTTTCGCCGATGCGCTCGGGGAGCTCAACACCGTGCCCCTCTATCGGTACGAAGAGGCCGCCGCGCTCTTCGGCTGAGCCGTAACGTCCATGGGGGCAGGCCCACTGGCGGGCGGAGCTGTGGTGCGCGAATCCGTTCAGAGCTGGTCAGGGGGTGTGCCTGACCATGCCGATCTTGCGCGTCCGCGCCGCTCGCTCGTGCGGAAGAACGCCCGCAGCGGGAACCGGGCAGGTGAGATGGCCGGATGACCGGGGCTCAGGTGTCGGCCACGCCCAGCACGTCCAGCAGCCACGCGAGCTCGAACGCCCGCTCTTTCCACGCGTTGTAGCGCCCCGAGACACCGCCGTGCCCGGCGGCCATCTCGCACTTGAGCATCGCGTCGGCACCGGCCTCGCGCAGGCGTGCCACCCACTTCGCGGGCTCGACGTACAGCACGCGGGTGTCGTTCAAGGACGTCACCGCGAGAATGCGGGGGTATGAGACATCCGTCCGCACGTTCTCGTAGGGCGAGTAGGACTTCATGTAGGCATACACGGCCGGGTCGTGCAGCGGATCGCCCCACTCGTCCCACTCGATGACCGTCAGAGGAAGCGATGGGTCGAGGATCGTCGTCAATGCGTCGACGAACGGCACGTCCGCCAGAACACCCGCGAACAGCTCGGGCGCGAGGTTCGCCACCGCGCCCATCAGCAGACCACCGGCCGACCCGCCCTCGGCCACCAGCCGGTCGCGGGTGGTGTATCCCGCATCGAGGAGATGCACGGCGCAGTCCACGAAGTCGGTGAAGGTGTTGCGCTTGTTCGAGAGCTTGCCGTCCAGGTACCACTGGCGGCCCATCTCGCCGCCGCCGCGCACGTGCGCCACTGCGAAAACGACGCCGCGGTCGAGTTCCGACAGGCGCGCGACAGAGAAGCGTGGCTCGATCGAGTGCTCGTACGAGCCGTACCCGTAGAGGTGCAGCGGCCGCGCCGCGGCTCCGGCGTCCCCGAACGAGCGCTTCCAGACGAGCGATATCGGGATCTGAGTGCCGTCCTGCGCCCTCGCCCATACGCGCCCTTGCGCGTAATCGGCTGCGTCATACCCGCCCAGCACGGGCTGGCGCTTGCGCAACAGCAGCTCGCCATCACCGAGTCGGTAGTCATAGACCGTGTTGGGGGTGACGAACGAGTCGTAGCCGAGCCGCAGCATCGGCGGTGCCCACTCTCGGTTTCCGGCGAACCCCACCTCGTAGAGCGGCTCGTCGAAGGTGAGCTCGTCGACCTCGGCGCTCGCATAGTCGAGCAGCCCGATCCGGGTGAGCCCGTCCCGCCGGCACTCGATCGTGGCGAAGTCGCGGAAGCAGTCCACCTCGAGCAGACGGATGCCGGGGGTATGCGGCCGCACCACGGTGCGCTCACCGGCGGGGTCGGCGGCCGAAACCCGGACGAGTTCGAAGTCGAGGGCATGGTCATTGTGCAGGATGTAGAGCCGGTCCTCGCCCTCCACCACGGCGTGATCGACCGAGTACTCGATGCCCTCTCGTCGTGGCCAGACGACGCGCGGCTCGGCGGTCAGGTCGTCGGCGGGCACGAGCCAGACTTCCGAGGTGATGGAGGATCCGAGCCCGATCACGAGGAATTTCTCACTGCGGGTGAAGCCGCCGCCGAGCCAGTAGCGCTCATCCGGCTCGTGGAAGAGCTCAACGTCGTCGGCGACCGGGGTACCCAGGACGTGCCGCCAGAGGGTGTCCGGCCGCCACGCGTCATCGACTGTGGAGTAGATGATCGAGGTGCCGTCGGGGGAGAACTCGGCGCCCGAGGAGGTGCGCGGGATCTCGTCGCCGAGCTCGGCGCCCGTCTCGAGGTCGCGCACACGAACGGTGTAGCGTTCATCGCCGGCGACGTCGGCGCCGAACAGCATCAGGCGACCGTCGTCGGAGACGTCGAACGAACCCAGGGAGAAGAACTCGGTGCCCTCGGCCTCGGCGTTCGCGTCGAGCAGCACCTGTTCGCCGGGCACGGGCTCACCCGGCGCGAGTACCGGGGGAGTCCAGTCATCGATCGCGGCGAGGGGGGCCCGGCACTGCACGCCGTACTGCTTGCCCTCGATCGTGCGACCGTAGTACCACCAGGCACCGCGCCGGGAGGGAACCGACAGGTCGGTCTCGAGGGTGCGCTCCTTGATCTCGCCGAAGATGCGCTCACGCAGGCCCGCGAGGTGAGCCGTGCGCTGCGCCGTATACGCGTTCTCGGCCTCGAGGTGCGCGATCACGGCGGCATCGTCCTTCGCCCGCATCCATTCGTAGGGATCGTCCACGGTGTCGCCGTGGAAAGTACGGCTGTGCGGCACGCGAGCGGCCGAGGGAGCGGATGTCCGGGGTCGGTGGTTCTCTGCCTTCGCGGCGTCGTAGGTCACGGTTTCACGTTAGTCGAGGCATCCGTCAGCGGTTCGCCATGTGCTCTCCGGGCCCGAGCCCTCATATCAGCAAGCACCCCGCGTCGGGAGGTGTCTTGCCGCGAAAGAGGCCACCACATGCCGTCTAGGCAACTGTCACCAGGGTGCGCTGCCACCCGCTCGACCCGTCGGGCGCGATCGGCGCGCGTTCCTGGGTCTGCACCTCGCCCACGGCATTCACGGCGCGCACCATGACGTAGTGAGTGCCCGGGCTGGCGTCCCAGTCCACGTACCATTGCACCCACGTGTCGGCGTTGACCGCGGTCGACAGCGCGGCGGGCTGCCAATCGCCGTCGTCGATCGAGACCTCGACACGATCGATGCCGATCGTCTGAGCCCACGCCACACCCGCGATTGCCACACGGCCGGCCGCGACAGGACTGCCGGGTCGGGGGGTGTCTATCCGCGAAGACATCTTGATGGGGGCTTTCGCGCTGTAGCCCCGGGGTGTCCAGTACGCCTCGTCCTCGGCGAAGGTCGTGACCTTCAGCTCCGTCAGCCACTTGGTCGCCGAAACGTAGCCGTACAGACCGGGCACGACCATGCGTACGGGAAAGCCATGCTCCAGCGGCAGGGGCTCGCCGTTCATCGCGACCGCGAGGATCGCATCGAGCCCGTCGTCCGTGAGGGACTGGAGGGGTGTGCTCGCCGTGAAACCGTCGACGCTCCGCGAGAGCACCATATCGGCCCCGGCGGCGGGACCTGCGGCTCGCAGCACGTCGCGAATCGGGACGCCCCACCACTTCGCTGTGCCGAGGAGGTCGCCGCCGACCTCGTTCGACACACAGGTGAGTGTGACGGAGTACTCCTCGAGCCCCATTCCGACAAGCTCGTCGAAGGTCAGCTCGAGGGGGGTGTGGACCATCCCGACGACGGCGAGGCGCCACGTCCCGGGGTCGATGCTCGGCACCGTCAGCGCGGTGTCGACGCGGTAGAAGTCCTTGTTCGGCGTGTAGAGCGGCGCGAGGCCGGGGATGTCCAGCTCGGCGCCCGCGGGAACGACGACGGTGGTGCGCGGCTCGGGGATGCGCAGTGCACGCCGAACCGCCGCGATCGAGGATGTCGTGGCCACGGCGACGCGGGACCCGACGCCGATCACGAGCGCACCGGCAGCGGCCGCGCCCCCGACGAGCAGGAACCTGCGGCGCGCCACGCCCGCCTCGGTCCGAGACGGCGCGGACACACCCTGCCGCCACGCGCGCAGCATCCGTCCGAGTACGACGAGCAGGGCCGCACCCACGATGGCGCCCGCGACCGACGGGATCCACGAGACGGCTGTCGCGCCGGCTCGCGTGACGGCGGCCGCGACGGACAGCACTCCGGCGAGGCCGAGGGCCATCGCGCCGAAGGGCGGCCTGATCAGCTCGAGCACGCCCGCGATCGCCGACGCGATCAGGACGGCGAGGCCGAGGCCCACGAGGAGGGCGATCTTGTCGTATTCGCCGAACGTGGCGATGGCGAATTCCTTGAACGGCTGCGGAACGATGTCGATGACGAAAGATCCGACGGCGAGGAGGGGGGAGGCTCCCCGTGCGACGAGGAGGGCGAGCAACTCGGCGACGGCGAGGAATGCCGCCGCGCTGACGATGCCGGTCAGGGCCGCGAGCCGGAGGAATCGTCTGGTCCCGCGCTGCTTGGCCATCATCTTCTCCACACCCGTGTTCTTGCCGGTCCGCCCCGGCCCGCACGACGTATTCGGCGCATCGGCGCGATCGGATTGCCGGCTCGTGCGTATGCGAGGCCGGCGGCCCCGATGCGCCGTTCCGGACGCGCGGCCCGTTGCGGCCTCTCGTCAGCATGCGGGCCGCGGGCGGTGATCGCCGTCGGTCACCGACCGCGTCGCAGGGACCCGTCCGAGGCGGGACCTAGGCTGGGGGCGTGACCGAGACTTCCGTCGCCTTCGGGCAGTACCCGCCCGCGAAGGCCACCATCCTTCACCTCAGTGACACGCATCTGCTGGGCGGCAACGCCGAACTCGGTGGTCGTTACGACACCGAGGCGAACCTCCGCCGCACGATGCAGCGCGTCGCCGAACTCGGCGTCACGCCCGACGCGCTGGTGTTCACGGGCGATCTGACCGATCTCGGCGAGCCCGAGGCGTACGACGCCCTGCGCAGCATTGTCGAGCCCGTGGCCGAGCAGTGGGGATGCCCCATCGCCTGGGTGGCCGGCAACCACGATGAGCGGCCCGCTCTGCGGGGCACCCTGCTCGGACTCGAACCCACCCAAGAGCCGGTCCTCGGTGAGTGGGACCTCGGCGGCCTGCGCCTTCTCGCACTCGATACCAGTGTTCCCGGCTGGCACCATGGCGATCTCGACGACGCGCAGCTGGACTGGCTCCGCGCCCGGCTGGCGGTTCCGGCGCCGCTCGGAACGATCCTCGCCCTGCACCATCCCCCGCTGCCGAGCCACGTGCCGCTTTTCGGCATCCTCGAACTGCAGCGTCAGGAGCGCCTGGCCCAGGCCATCGCGGGCAGCGACGTGCGCGCGATCCTGGCGGGGCACCTGCACTACTCGACGAGCGGAACGTTCGCCGGGGTGCCGGTCAGCGTCGCCGCCGCGACCTGCTACACGATGGACATCGCGCGCCCCGCGCTGTCCGTGAACGGGATGGATGCCGGTCAGTCGTTCCACCTGGTGCACGTCTACGACGACACCGTCACGCACGCGGTCGTTCCGGTCGTCGGTTCGTCCGATGGCGGCTTTTTCACGCCGGAATGGTACGAGCGGATGTCACGACTGAGCCCGGAAGAACGCCTCGAGGTGTTCTCGCGCAAGCCTGATCCCGGCGGTGCGCAGACCGCCTGACCGGCGGCGATGCGCCATGCTGCCGGCCCCGGTCCTGCCGGTGCCGGCGCGTTAGGCTCGACGTACCCCGATTCCGCGGGATCGACCCACGAGGACACCGAATGGCCGCCCACATCGACGTGGATGCAACGCCACGCACCCGTACCGAGATCGATTCGCTCGGGCCGCTCCAGATCCCCTCCGAAGCGTACTGGGGAATCCACACCGCCCGTGCTCTCGAGAACTTCCCGATCGCCAAAAGGCCGATCTCGGTGTATCCGGAGTTGGTTCGTGCGCTGGCGATGGTCAAGCAGGCGGCGGCTCGCGCCAACCGCGACATCGGTGTTCTGGACCGCGAGAGGGCGCACCTGATCGACCGCGCTGCGCAGCGTGTCGTCGACGGCGAGTTCCACGATCAGTTCGTGGTCGGTGTCATCCAGGGCGGCGCCGGCACCTCGACCAATATGAACGCGAACGAGGTCATCACGAACATCGCCCTCGAACTCGCGGGGCGGACCAAGGGCGACTACGACTTCTTGTCGCCGATCGACCACACCAATCGCAGTCAGTCGACGAACGACGTGTACCCCACCGCGATCAAGGTGGGCTTGAGTCTTGCGCTGGTCAGCCTGCTCGACGAATTGGATCTGCTTCGTCGGGCGTTCCTCGCGAAAGCCGCAGAGTTCCACGATGTGCTCAAGGTCGGCCGTACGCAGCTGCAGGATGCCGTGCCGATGACTCTCGGTCAGGAGTTCCACGGGTTTGCGACCACCCTGGGCGAGGATCACCACCGGCTGCGCGAGAACGCGCGCCTGTTGACCGAAGTCAACATGGGGGCGACCGCGATCGGCACCGGCATCACCACGCATCGCGGTTATGCGCGCTCCGTCGTCGGTCACCTCAGCCAGATAGCCGGGATCGAACTCGAAGGAGCGGCGGATCTGGTCGAATCGACGAGCGACACCGGGTCGTTCATGTCGTTCTCGTCGTCGCTCAAGCGGAACGCGATCAAGCTCTCCAAGATCAGCAACGATCTGCGCTTGCTGTCCTCCGGGCCGCAGGCGGGCCTGGGTGAGATCAACCTGCCGCCGCGGCAGGCCGGTTCGAGCATCATGCCGGGCAAGGTGAACCCCGTGATTCCCGAGGTGGTCAACCAGGTTGCCTTCGCCGTGGCCGGGGCGGATGTCACGGTGACCATGGCCGTCGAAGGCGGTCAACTGCAGTTGAACGCCTTCGAGCCCGTCATCGCGCACTCGATCTTCCAATCGATCACGTGGATGCGCCAGGCGATGTGGACGCTCCGGGTCAACTGCGTCGACGGCATCACCGCGAACCGCGATCGCCTCGGCGCCATGGTGGGGTCATCGGTGGGCGTCGTCACGGCTCTGACGCCGTTCATCGGGTACGCCGCCGCGGCGGCGCTGGCGAAGGCAGCACTGCTCACGGGGCGAAACGTCGGGGACCTGGTCGTGGAAGCGGGACTTATGTCTTCCGAGGAGGTCACCAAGCAGCTCTCCCCGGCACGGCTGTCGGGCCTCGAAGCCGTGACCGCGGCGATTCCGACCGTGCTGGCCGCCGAGGACCACTGAGTCGCCGCGCTTCCCAGTGGGCTTCACATCGCCGTCTTCGGCTTCGCGGCCGGCGCGGCGGGCGAGGTCGCCGGGGGCAGGAGGAGAGGTCAGTCGACGATGCGGCAGTGCGTCGTCAGGGCCCCGATTCCGTCGACCCCGACCGTCACCGTAGAGCGGTCTCGCAGGAAGAGCTGCGGATTGCGCGAGTAACCGGCGCCGCCCGGGCTGCCCGTCGAGATGAGGGTGCCGGGAAGGAGCGTCGTCGTACCCGAGAGGTGCGAGATCAGCGTCGCGACCGAGCGGACCATCTGGTTGGTCGAGGCGTCCTGAACGGTATGCCCGTCCACGACGGCCCAGATGTGCAGGTCCTGGGGGTCCCGGATCTCATCCGCCGTCACGACGAATGGGCCGGTCGGCGTGAACCCGTCGAAGGATTTGCACCGCGACCACTGTGCCTCGGCGAACTGGATGTCCCGGGCCGTGATGTCGTTGACGACCGTGTATCCCCAGACGTGACCGAGCGCCTCTTCGACCGAGACGTCCCGCGCGGGTGCACCGATTATCACGCCCAGTTCGGCCTCGTAGTCCACAGACTCGCTGAGGGTGCGCGGCCACGCCGTGGTGCTTTGGTGCCCGGTGAGCGAATTCGGCCAGAGGCTGAAAACGGTGGGCGCGGCATCCGTCTTCAGTCCCAGCTCGCTCGAGTGCGCGGAATAGTTCAGCCCGATCGCCAGGATCAGCGGCGGCCGACTGGAGGCGGAGGCGAACGGGACATCGGAGAGCGGATGCCTCGGCACATGGGCCGGGACGTCCGCCAGTGCTCGCCGCACCAGTGACAGCCCCTCGGTGCCCGCTTCGATGAGCGTCTGCAGATCGGCCGGGCCGCCGGGTATGAGGTCGGGGACGGCGATCGCGGCGTCGTCGACGACCACGGCGAGAACGGGAAGGCTCGCCTCGGGAGGCACGATATGGGCGAAACGCACCCCACCACGCTACCGCCCGAGGAGGTGCGGGACCCTCGTCGCCGGCTCGAGGACGCCTCGACGCGCACTNNNCGTGGTCGGCGCGTGTCGATCTGGTTCTTCGCGGTTCTGGCGATAATTCTCGTCGCGCTCGTCGGATACTTCCTCACGTTTCTCGGCAGCGGGGCGTCGATCATCGGCATGATCGTCGCTCTCGCGCCCTTCGCGGTGGTGCTGTACGCCGTGCGCCTGATCGACCGGTGGGAGCCGGAGCCGCGAGGGGCGGTCCTCTTCGCCGTGGCGTGGGGCGCAGTCGCCTCGGTGGGCATCGCACTTCTGGTCGACCTTGGCCTCGCCGTGCTGTTCGGCGTCGCCGCATCCCCGGTGCGCGAGTTCTTCTCCACGGTGGTGCAGGCGCCCGTGGTCGAAGAACTCGCCAAGGCCCTCGGCATACTTCTGATCTTCGCGACCGTGCGCCGCGCGATCGACGGGCCCGTCGACGGCATCGTCTATGGCGCGCTGGTCGGTGCGGGGTTCTCGTTCACCGAGAACATCCAGTACTTCGCGATCAGCTACCTGGACGGCGGCGCCGGCGATCTGACGGCGACGTTCTTCGTGCGCGGCATCCTGTCTCCTTTCGCACACGCCATGTTCACTGCGGTCACGGGATTTGCGCTTGGCCTGGCCGTGCGGCGCGGGGTCACCGGCACCCGGGCTCTCCGGGCGCTCCTGATCGGCCTGCTCGGCGCCATCGCGCTGCACGCCTTCTGGAACGGTTCGGCACTGCTCGGCGATTTCTTCGGTCTCTACCTCACGTTGCAGGTGCCGTTGTTCCTGGCTTTCCTGCTGGGCATCCTGGCGCTACGGCGGGAGGAGGCGCGGCTCACGCATGCGCGGCTCACCGAGTATGCCTCGGCCGGCTGGTTCACCCCGGAAGAGGTGGACATGCTGGCAACAGCCCGGGGCCGGCGGGAGGCCCTGCGCTGGTCGACGTCGCTCCGAACGGACCGCTCGGCGACGATGCGGGCCTTCATCGCCGACGCAACAGCTCTCGCGGCGGCACGCCAGCGCGCGATTTCGGGCCGGGATGCTGTGGCCGTGGAAGATGAGCGCGTACTGCTCGCGCGCACGGCAGCCGCGCGCGCATCGCTCCTGTCCGTCTGATCGGACCAGCGCGCACGAGTTTCGGGTGAATGACTCAGCGCCCGGTGCCGCGGCGATGCCTGCGTGTCTACCGGGCGCTGAGTTGGCCTGCCATAGAGTGTGCTCCCGCCGGAGGAAGGTGTCAAGAGATCCCGTGGCTTTGACCCGGAACACGCGGTCCGCTTGGATGGGGGTCATGACTGCAGAGCGCACCAAGCCCACTTTCGACGCCCCCGAGGGTCCGGCTCCCGAGGACCTCGTCGTCCGTGACCTGATCGAGGGTGACGGCGCCCAGGCGAAGCCCGGCGACACCGTCACCGTGCACTACGCCGGTGTCGAGTACGACTCGGGCGAAGAGTTCGACTCGTCATGGGGTCG
>DMUE01000007.1:15638-16505 GCA_003476465.1 Microbacterium sp.
CGCTGAGCCTCTGTCGTTTTGCGCGTGAACTCCGCACAACCGATTCGTGAACCCTTTGCATTCACGGGAATAGACACGTGTGGCGTTCCGTTGGCCCTGACGAACCGCCGGGACCCCGGCCCCCTTTGACCGAAGGACAGACATGACCGACACCACCGCCCTCACCGACTTCCCCGGATACAAGGCCGGAACCTGGACGCTCGACCCCTCGCACAGCGAGGTTCAGTTCAGCGTCCGCCACATGATGATCTCG
The DNA here is from genome assembly GCA_003476465.1 of Microbacterium sp. Classification (GTDB taxonomy): domain Bacteria; phylum Actinomycetota; class Actinomycetes; order Actinomycetales; family Microbacteriaceae; genus Microbacterium. The sequence goes on from DMUE01000007.1 coordinate 15,892, forward strand.
AAGGTGCGTGGCACGTTCGGCGTGAAATCCGCGACCCTGATCGCCCCCGAGAACCCGCTCGAGGCGAAGGTCGAGGCGACCGTGGACGTCGCCTCGGTCGACACCAAGGACGAGGGCCGCGACAACCACCTGCGTTCGGGTGACTTCTTCGATGTCGAGAATTATCCGACGATGGAGTTCCGCTCGACCGGTGTTCGCATCGAGGGAGGGGACTTCCTCGTCGACGGCGACCTGACCATCAAGGGCATCACCAAGCCGGTCACGTTCGACTTCGACTTCGGCGGCTTCGGCACCGACCCGTGGGGAAACTACAAGGCCGGGGCGACCGCCAAGGCGGTCATCAACCGCGAGGACTTCGGCCTGACGTGGAACGCGTCGCTCGAGACGGGTGGGGTGCTGGTCGGCAAGGACGTCACGATCGAGCTCGATCTGCAGGGTTCGCTCGCCGTCTGATCTCGTCTCGTGAGCGCGATCGCGCTCATTTCCGAAGGGGGGATGCTCCGGCATCCCCCCTTCGTCGTTCCCGGGCCCCGGGCGATTCTGGCGAGCAGACGTCGAAGAACACGACGAGCGCGTCGGCGGGGCTCAATCCACGTCTCGCGCCGTTGGCGGGG
>DMUE01000007.1:16515-16642 GCA_003476465.1 Microbacterium sp.
CCGGTGACACCGGATCCCCCGAGGTGCAGGTCGCGATGCTGACGCAGCGCATCAAGGACCTCACAGAGCACCTCAAGGAGCACAAGCACGACCACCACTCGCGTCGTGGCCTGTTCCTGATGGTAGG
>DMUE01000007.1:16651-16924 GCA_003476465.1 Microbacterium sp.
CGGCTCACCCCACGCCCAAAGGGTTTCTACCCGCGCCGAAACGGATGTGGGCCGCCGAATTTTTCTCGGGACTCGCACGCGGATGCCTCGCGGCTTTGTTCCTCGTCCTGTCACCCCTGCCCGCGCTGATCGGTGCCGGCGATCCGGCAGAACCGTCGCGGCGTCGGCGCAGCCCGATTTGAGAAGTGCCGCCGGGCCGGAGTATCGTCCCCGAGATAAGGATTGCCTTACCTGAGGATCGGACGTCGGAAAAGGCATCCTGTATCCCTCGAA
>DMUE01000242.1:0-4044 GCA_003476465.1 Microbacterium sp.
CGGATGATCTCGTCCGTCGGCCTGCGGTCCACGGGCAGCACGCCCGTCGCGACGACGAGCCGCTCGGTGACCGCGGCGGCCGCGGCGATCACGGGCAGCGCGTCGGCACCCGGAACGTCATTGACCCACAGCGCCGAGAAGCCCGCCGCCTCGATCGTGGGCGCGAGGCCCCGCACCAGGTCGGGTCCGGCGGATGCCGCCAGCCCGATCGACACCGCCCCCCGGCGACGCTCACCCGCGGTCGCACCAGCGCGCGTATGCTCCTGCTCGCCCATGTTCCTGGCCCTCCTACGGGGCAACCTCTTCCGCATGCGGATCGCCCTGTCGAGCCCGAATGCGCTCCCCGAGCGCGGTTTCGGCGCTTTCGAGCAGCAGGTAGACCAGGGTCGCGGCGAAGGGCGCGATCACCCAGGCCCAGCCGCCGGTGAAGAGCGTGGCGATGAGCAGGCCCGAACCCATGCCCGCGATCACCGACAGGAGGTTGAGGCTGGTTCCGATCGTCAGCACCTCGGTGCGGTGCTGGGGCAGCGGGTCGCGGAAACCCCTCGAGAGCACACCCTCCAGCACCGTGAACGACAGCACCGCGCCGGTGGCGTACAAGAAGATGTCGGGCACCGTCGGGCTTCCCTCTACGGCCTGTGTCAGCCCGAAGGTGACCGTGACGAGGATCGAGAATCCGAACGTCGTGCTCTCGCGTCCGGTCGTGCTGCGCATCGCGCGCTTCAGAACGCCGTCGAAGGACTTCCCGCTGTTGCTCACGGCCCGATTGTACTCGGGCACAGAGTCGGGCAAACAGGTTGGCCGGGCCAGCGGTGCGGGCAACAGCCAGCTCTTCGTGGCCCTCGGTGGGCGTCAGTTTCGCACGGCGGATTGTCGGGGGATCACCTCCCGGCACGAAGTGGGGCGATGGCTGATCTTTGATCATCAGGTACGGTTCACAATTCTGAAACAATCACGCTGCATACTGGCGGTGCAACATAAGCCGTTGCGGGCCCACCGGGCCAAAAAAACTCGGTGGTGCGTGTGAGATGTCACGTTTGCACCCGCGAGGCTTGTCTCCTCGTGACCAATCCGAGCGGCTGCAGTCCGGCGTCTCCGTTTCCTGTCAACCGGTGAGATGTGAGAAGGACATGACTCTGAAAGTTGCGGTCGTTGTCGGCAATCCCAAGCCCAATTCGCGGACGCTGAAGGTCGCTGAAACACTCGTCGAGAAGCTGTTGACTGCTGGCTCCTACGAGCTCACAGTGATCGACCTCGCGGAGTATTCGGACGAGATCTTCACGTGGCCATCCGAAACGATGGCTGCTCTGAACGCGAAGGTCGCTGGGAGTGATCTTGCCGTGTTCGCCTCGCCCACATACAAGGCGACCTACACGGGCTTGCTCAAGGCGTTCCTGGACCGCTACCCAGCGAACGGCCTAGCAGGCGTCACCGCGATACCAGTGCACACGGGCGGTGACCTGGCACACGCGATGGGCCCGACCGTCACGCTTGCTCCGCTACTCGTGGAGCTTGGCGCTGTTGTCCCAGGACGCGGGTTCTACTTCGTCGCGGGAAATATGGATCATCTCGACGAAATCCTCGACGAGGCAGCTGCACAGTATGCCGTGAACCTCACCCGGTCGAGCCGGGTGGCGGGGTACGTCATGACCCCTTCTCCCATCGAGCCGGTTGCATCGTCACGATAGGAGAGCACCATGCAATCAGCGCAACAATCAACCATCGATGCCCGCGTCTTCCGAGACACTCTTGGCCACTACGCCTCGGGCATCACCGTCATCTCTGGGCGAGATGCCGAGGGACCGATCGGGTTCACCTGTCAGTCGTTCTACAGCGTTTCGATGGACCCGCCGCTTGTGTCGTTCAGCGTCATGACGACATCTACGACGTATCCGAGGATCCATGAGACGGGCAGCTTCGCCGTCAATGTTCTCGCCCATCATCAGGACGCCGTGTCCAGTCAGTTCGCGAGGAAGGGCGCCGACAAATGGGCGGGGATATCGTGGAGACCCTCGGCCGCAGGCAACCCGGTGATCGAGGACACGCTCATGTGGCTTGACTGCGATATCTGGGCCGAATACGAGGCCGGCGACCACCTCGTCGTCATCGGTCGCGTGAAGGAACTGAGCCCAGCGGAATGGCACCGCTACGAGCCACTGCTGTTCTTCAAGGGCTCCTACCGCCACCTGCGCGATCCCGAGGCCGTAGCGAGCTGACCCACCTGTGCCGCCGGTAATCCGCCTTCGGGGTGAGCCGCAACACCGTGCGCCTGGCCTTAGATTTACTCGCCGACCTGTCGGTAGCCCCATCACGAGCAGCAGTGAATGCATGCACCGCCGAGCTCTATCACTCGGATGGTTCCGCGACTCTCCGTGGCGGGCAGTTCGAGCCAGTAGGTGGTGGTCCACTTTGAAAGAGGGGGCTGCGCGTTCCCGCGCAGCCCCCTCCCGATTCCGCCGTGGATCAGTTGAACTGGTTCATGGTGTTGTGCTTGCCGCCGGCCTTGAGGGCCGCGTCTCCGGCGAAGTACTCCTTGTGGTTGTCGCCGATGTCGCTTCCCGACATGTTCTGGTGCTTGACCGTCGCGATCCCCTCGCGGATCTCTCGACGCTGGACGCCCTTCACATACGCGAGCATGCCGTCTTCGCCGAAGTAACCCTTGGCGAGGTCGTCCGTCGACAACGCCGCGGTGTGGTACGTCGGGAGCGTGATCAGGTGGTGGAAGACGCCGGCACGGGCAGAGGCTTCGCTCTGGAACGTGCGGATCTTCTCGTCGGCCAACCGCGCCAGCTCGGTGTCGTCGTACTCGACGCTCATCAGCTTGCTGCGGTCGTACGCCGTGACATCCGAGCCCCGCTCGACGAGCAGGTCGTAGGCCTGCTGACGGAAGTTCAGGGTCCAGTTGAACGACGGGCTGTTGTTGTACACCAGCTTCGCGTCAGGGACGACCTCACGAATGCGGTCCACCATGGATGCGATCTGCTCGACATGCGGCTTCTCGGTCTCGATCCACAGCAGGTCGGCGCCGTTCTGCAGCGAGGTGATGCAGTCCAGCACGACACGATCCACGCCCGTGTCGGGGCGGAACTGGTACANNACCGCGAGCTTCTGCGTCAGGCCGGCGCCGAGCGAGTCGGTGCGCGCGACGATGATGCCGTTGTCGATGCCGAGCTCGAGGAAGGCGTACCGCACGGCGTTGATCTTGGCGAGGAAGTCCTCGTGCGGAACGGTCACCTTGCCGTCCTGATGACCGCACTGCTTCTCGTCCGAGACCTGGTTCTCGATCTGGATCGCGCAGGCGCCGGCCTCGATCATCTTCTTGGCGAGCAGGTAGGTCGCCTCCGGATTGCCGAAGCCGGCGTCGATGTCGGCGATGATCGGCACGACATGCGTCTCGTAGTCGTCGATCTGCGACTGGATGAACTCGACGGCGGTCTCGTCGCCGGCGGCACGCGCCTCATCGAGCCGCGTGAAGAGAAGGTCCAGCTCGCGGATGTCAGCCTGGCGGAGGAACGTGTAGAGCTCCTCGATGAGGGCCGGCACCGCCGTCTTCTCATGCATCGATTGATCGGGCAGGGGGCCGAACTCCGAGCGAAGCGCCGCGACCATCCACCCCGACAGGTAGAGGTAGCGCTTGTTGGTGGTCTTCAGGTGCTTCTTGATCGAAATGAGCTTCTGCTGGCCGATGAAGCCATGCCAGACGCCGAGCGACTGGGTGTAGACCGACGAGTCATCGTCGTACTCGGCCATGTCGCGCCGCATGATGTCGGCCGTGTACTGGGCGATCTCGAGGCCCGTCCGGAACCGGTTCTGCGCCCGCATGCGCGCTACGTACTCGGGGTTGATGGCGTCCCAGCTGGAGCCGGTCTGCTCTTTGAGGGCCTGAATTGCTTGGATGTCGTTCTGGTATGCAGTCATTTCGCTTCCTTTGCGATGTGGGCGGCCTGCGGGCCGCGGGAGGGCGAGTTACGAGTTCTCGATCAAGTAGCGCGAGTACGCCGGGAGGGTGAGGAACGCCGGGAACTCCGGGCCGAGGGCGACGTC
>DMUE01000242.1:4136-4489 GCA_003476465.1 Microbacterium sp.
GGCGGTGACCGGACGCCCGATCTGTACGTCGATCAGGTCGGCCGCTTTCACCTGCACCTCGGGACGCTGCCGGTCGACCTGGTTGGGTCGGTCACCCAGCACGGCGTCGAACTCGGCCATGGCGACCGGAATCAGGTCGGGGTGGGCGACCCATGTGCCGTCGAACCCGTCGCCCGCTTCGCGCTTCTTGTCGGCGGCCACCTTCTCGAAGGCGTGCGCGGTGACCTCCGGGTCGCGGCGGTTGGGGATGAACGCGCTCATCCCGCCGATGGCGAAGGCACCGCGCGCGTGACACGTCCTGTCTCTTATACACATCTCCGAGCCCACGAGACAAGAGGCAATCTCGTATGCCG
>DMUE01000020.1 GCA_003476465.1 Microbacterium sp.
CGGGTCAGTTCGCCGTTCTCGAGCGAATAGAACCCCACGCCGAGACGGTGCGGGCGCATCGTCGGATATTCGGCCGTGGCCGTCTGGGCGATGGCGAACCGAGTGATCGTGCCCGCTGCGTCCTCCTCGATGACCGGCGTCAGGGTGTTGACACCGGATGTCTCGAGCCACAGCTTCGCCCACGAGCCGAGCTCGCGTCCGCTCGTCTTCTCGAGCTCGACGAGCAGGTCACCGACCTCGGTGTTGCCCCACCGGTGCTTGTCGAAGTACGCTGCGACACCGGCGAAGAACTTCTCGATGCCGACCCACGCCGCCAGCTGCTTGAGGACGGACCCGCCCTTGGCGTAGGTGATGCCATCGAAGTTGACCTGCACGTCGTCCAGGTCGCGGATCTCGGCGACGACGGGGTGCGTCGAGGGCAGTTGGTCCTGGCGGTACGCCCAGGTCTTCTCCATGGCGTTGAAGGTCGTCCAGGCCTCGGTCCACTCGGTGGCCTCGGCCGTCGCGATAGTCGACGCCCACTCGGCGAACGACTCGTTGAGCCACAGGTCGTTCCACCACTTCATCGTCACGAGGTCGCCGAACCACATGTGCGCNNGGCACGAAGAGCTGGTCATATTTGGCGAAGGGGTAGGGGAAGGCGAACTTCTCCTCGTAGTAGGCGAAACCCTGACGCGTCTTCTCGAACACGTAGTCGGTGTCGAGATGCCGCCAGAGGCTCTTCCGGCCGTAGATGCCGAGGGGGATCACGCGGCCTGAGGAGCTCGTCAGCTCGGAGAAGGTCGATTCGTAGGGGCCGGCGATGAGTGCCGTGATGTAAGACGAGATGCGGGGGGTCGGCTCGAACGACCACGTGGCCGTGCCGTCGCCGTGTTGCTGAGGATCGGGAGTGGGGGAATTCGAGATGACAGCCCACCGCTCAGGCGCCGTGACGGCGAACCGGAACGTGGCCTTCAGATCAGGCTGCTCGAACACCGCGTACATGCGCCGCGAGTCCGGCACCTCGAACTGGGAGTAGAGGTAGACCTCGCCGTCGACCGGGTCGACGAAGCGGTGCAGGCCCTCGCCCGTGTTCGTGTAGAGGCAGCCGGCGTCGACCACGAGCTCGTTCTCGCGCTCGAGGCCGGTCAGGGCGATGCGCGAGTCGACATAGGCCGTGGCCGGGTCGATCGAGCGGCCGTTGAGGGTGATCTCGCGGATGTCGCGCGCGATCAGGTCGATGAACGTGTCCGCGCCCTCGGTGCCGGTGAACCGGACAACAGTACGCGAGCCGAAGACTTCGGCTCCGCGGGTGAGGTCGAGGGTGACATCGTACGAAATCCCGGTTCCTGAGCCTGTCGAAGGATCGACGACGGCGCGGCGCTCCTGCGCCTCGATACGGGTGAGGTTCTCTCCAGGCACAGTGTTACTCCCGTGGGTCGTGGGCGATCGGATGACCCGCGCGCGGCTGGCGCCCGAGGCATCCGTCCAGCCTACTGACGTACCCCGTCAGGCCTCGCGCACGACGTGACTTCGCGCGTGGGCGACGGCGGCGGGCAGCTCGACGAAAAGGTGATTCTGGTGGCGGAGCGACCCCAGCACCCCTACCGTGCGGAACAACTCGACATGGCCCTCGCGGACGCCCTTGATCAGCACGGTGACCCCACGCCGCTCGAGTCGTTGCACGATCTCACCGAGCACGTGCGCACCGGTCGCGTCGACGAGTTCGAGCTGGGACATCCGCAGCACGACGACCGAGATGCCCTCGAGCGAGGTCACCTCCGCAAGCACCCGATCGGCGGCGGCGAAGAACAGGGGTCCGTCGAAGCGGATGACGGCGATGCGCTCGTCACCCGGCCGCGCGTCGCCGCCGATCGCTTCGCGACGTACGCCCGTCGCCCGAGCGAGCCCGCGGAGCGCGAAGATCGCGGCGACGATCATGCCGATCACGACCGCGACGATCAGGTCGACGGAGACCGTCACGATCGCGGTGACGGTGTAGGCCACGGCATCCGCTCTCGTCGACCGGAGGATCGAGCGGGCGGTCGTGAGGTGGACCATGCGGATGGCGGTGACCATCAGGACGCCGGATAGCGCGGCCAAGGGGATGGCGCCCACGGGGCCCGCGATCGCCACCACGACGAGCAGCAGCACGAGAGCGTGCGTGACGGCCGCGAGTCGTGTGCGCGCTCCGGCGCGGACGTTGACGGCCGTGCGTGCGATCGCCCCGGTGGCCGGCATCCCGCCGAAGAGCCCGGATCCGATCGAGGCCAGTCCCTGCCCGATGAGCTCCCGATCGGGGTCGTACGCTCCCGTGTCGGCAAGGGATGCGGCGACCCGAGCGGAGAGCAGCGACTCGATCGCTGCGAGCGCCGCGACCGTGACGGCCGGGAGGAGCAGGCTCGCGAGCGTATCGACATCCATCTCAGGCAGATACGGTGTCGGCAGCGAGTCCGGCAGCGATCCGATCACCGCGAGCGGATTCGCGACGACGAGGGTGAGCAGGGTCACGACCGCGACGCCTACCAGAGAGCCGGGGAGCGCCGGGTGCAGGCGGGGCAGAAGGAGCATGCAGGCGGCGACGATCACGACGGCGGCGAGTGCCCAGAGCAGGTAGCCGGCGTCGGCGGACGTGAGCGCATCGAAGGCCGCGAGCGCGACGTTCGTGTGGGAGCCCCCGTGCGGGGAGGGTCCCGTCAGCGCGGGAACCTGCTGCAGGAAGATGATGACGGCGATGCCGACCGTGAAGCCCTCGATGACCGGCCAGGGGATGAAGGAGACCGCCCGCCCGAGCCGTGCGATGCCGGCGACCACGACGATCACCCCGGCCATGAGGCTCACGACCGCGACAGCCGCGATGCCGTGGGAGGCCACGATGGGGGCGAGTACCACCACCATCGCGCCCGTCGGCCCCGAGACCTGGACGTTCGACCCGCCGAACACCGCGGCGATGATCCCCGCGACGATCGCCGTGATGAGTCCGGCCGCGGCTCCGGCACCCGAGGAGATGCCGAACCCGAGGGCCAGGGGGAGTGCGACGATTCCCACGGTCACACCCGCCAGCAGGTCCCGGCGCCAACTCCGGCCCAGGCCGCGATAGTCGGCACGTGCCGGGAGCAGTGCCCGAACGCTGCGCACCGCGCGCATCATCGGGGCTCGCCGAACGACGGCAGCGCGGCGACGTGTTCTGCTCGGGCTCCATCCACCGCGAGGA
>DMUE01000023.1 GCA_003476465.1 Microbacterium sp.
CATCGCGTCCTGGTAGACACCGGTGAGCTCGTCGATCGCTGCGATGAGGGATTCGGGCATATAGCGGCCACCGAACTCGCCGAAGAAGGGCCCTGTGGCCTCGCGCAGGCTCATGCCGCCACAGCCAGGAAATCGCGCAGGGTGGCGATCGGGTCGCCGGTGACCAGCGCCTCGCCGACGAGAACCATGTCGGCACCGGCGTTCCGGTAGCGCGCCACGTCTTCGGGACGTAGCACGGCGGACTCGGCGATCTTGATCGTGCCGGCCGGGATCTGGTCGGCGAGGCGGCCGAACAGCGTCGGGTCGAGCTCGAATGTGGTCAGGTCGCGTGCGTTGACACCCACGAGCCGTGCTCCCACCTCGCTTGCGCGGCGCACCTCGTCGAGATCGTGCGTCTCGACGAGCGGGGTCATGCCCAGTTCGATGACGAGCTCGTGCAGGGTCGTGAGAGTGGGCTGGTCGAGTGCGGCGACGATCAGCAGCACGAGGTCGGCACCTGCGGCACGCGCTTCGAACACCTGGTATGCCGTCGCGATGAAATCCTTGCGCAGGACGGGCAGAGAAACAGCTCCGCGGACGGCTTCGAGGTCGGCAAGGCTGCCCTTGAACCGGCGCCCCTCCGTCAGCACGCTGATCGCCGACGCGCCCCCCTGCTCGTAGAGGCGCGCCTGCCGGGCCGGATCCGGGATGTCGGCCAGGTCGCCGCGGGACGGGCTCGCTCGCTTGACCTCGGCGATTATCCGCACGTTGTCGATGGGAGCGAGCGCGGCGAGTGCATCGATTGCCGGGGCGGCTGCGAGCGCCCTGCGCTCCAGCGCGACGAGCGGAAGCTCGGCCTCACGCCTGCGCGCATCCTCGACGGCTCCGGCCGTGAGGTCGGCCAGCATCGTCAATGCTCTTTCGGAGCCGACTTGGCACCACCGACGCCGTACCCGGCGCGCTTCATGATCCAGCCGACGAGCAGACCCACGAGCAGCAGAACCGCGGAAGCCCACACGATCCCGGGCGCGTCGAGCACGAAGGCGACCGTGCCGATCGTGACCGCGACGAGCATGATCACCACTGCTGTCCAGGCGGCCGGCGAGTGTCCGTGGCCGGGGTCGTCGATATCGTGGCTCATGAGGGCTCCTTCGGTGGAATGCGCATCTCAGTCTATCGGGAGAGCGCCGGGTGGTCTGTCCGCGGGGCCACGCTTCGCCTGCCCGCGCTCAATGAGTCGGGTCCGAGCCCTGGCTCAGGTCGTCCCAGGTATCGATAGCGTCGAGGGGCTCGCCGGACGAGCCGGATCCGGCTCTCCCGGTACCGGCATATGCGCCTGCTGTTCCGGCGGATTCCGTGCGGTAGCGGCGTCCCGTGCGCCGCCAGGTGTGCGCGGTGACGGCGGCGAAAACGCCGACGAGGACGAGCAACACCGAGAGGACCACGGTGATCAGGGGCCATGGCGTCGCGTCTACGCGCCGGATGAGGACGCCCACCGCATCCGGCCCCGCGATGCCCGTGGCCTCGGTGACCGTTGGGGCGACGGCAGAGAGGGTGTTCCCGCTCGCAGGCGTCCAGACCAGGAGTGTGAGGGCGGCCCCCAGGACGATCGCGAGAAACGCGGCCGGGTAGGCCAGCACGCGGCCCGCGATCGACGTCGCGGCAGCCAGGGCGAGCGCGGCGAGGGCCAGCGGCGCCAGCACGGGCATCGCGGCGGACCCGCTGACCTGGAGAGGAGTGTCCGGGCTCTCGCGCAGAACCACGACGAACCAGGTCTGGGTGGAGGAGATGAGCAGAAGCGATCCCACGACGAGGAGCAGCAGGACGCTCGTGAGTCGTGCGCGACGAACGATCACGACCGGCCCCGCCGCTCGTCGTCCACCACGGCCGGGACGAGATCGTCGGAGTCGAAACACGTGCGCGTGCCCGTGTGGCAGGCGGGGCCCACCTGCTCGACGCTCACCAGGACGGCGTCGCCGTCGCAGTCGAGCCGAGCACCCCGGACGAGCTGGACGTTGCCGGACGTGTCGCCCTTGCGCCAATACTCTCCCCGCGAGCGGGACCAGAACGTCACCCGCCCGCTCGTGAGCGTGCGCCGTAGCGCCTCGGCGTCCATCCATCCGAGCATCAGGACCTCGAGGGTGTCGTGCTGCTGCACGATCGCGGCGACGAGCCCGTCGGCGTTGAAGGCGACGCGTTCCATCCGGTCGGCGACATCCCGTGCGGACGCGTCGGTGTCGCTCATGCGCGCACCTCGATCCCGTCCGCGGACATCGTGGCCTTGACCTCGGCAATCGTCAGCGCTCCGGAGTGGAAGACACTCGCGGCGAGCACGGCATCCGCCCCGGCCTGGATCGCGGGTGCGAAATGCTCCGCCGCGCCGGCGCCCCCGGAGGCGATGACCGGTACGCTCGCGATCTCGCGCATCAGACCGACCAGTTCCAGATCGAACCCTTCTTTGGTGCCATCCGCGTCGATGGAGTTGACCAGCAGTTCGCCCGCTCCGCGCTCGATCGCCTCGCGCGCCCACTCCACGGCGTCGAGGGTCGTCTCCGTCCGCCCGCCGTGGGTCGTGACGACGAAGCCCGATGAGGTGGTGCCGGAGCGCTTGACGTCGAGGGAGAGGACCAGGACCTGGGCACCGAAGCGGTCGGCGATCTCATCGAGCAGGGCGGGGCGGGCGATCGCGGCCGAGTTGACGCCGATCTTGTCGGCGCCGACGGCGAGGAGGCGCGCCACGTCGTCGGCAGTGCGCACTCCCCCGCCGACGGTCAACGGAATGAAGACCTCCTCGGCCGTCCGGCGCACGACGTCGTAGGTCGTCGACCGCTCGTCGACCGTCGCGGTGACATCGAGGAAGGTGATCTCGTCGGCGCCCTGCTCGAAGTACATCTGCGCCAGCTCGACGGGGTCACCCATATCGCGAAGGTTCGCGAAGTTGACGCCCTTGACGACCCGTCCCGCCGAGACGTCAAGGCACGGAATGACGCGGCACACCAGCGGCACGGCGTCACAACCTCGCGGCGTGGATGGCGGTGACGAGGATTGCGCGGGCTCCGAGCGCGTACAACTCGTCCATAACTGTGTTCACACCGTGCCGCGGCACCATGACGCGCACGGCAACCCACTCGGGATCGCGCAGTGGCGAGATCGTCGGAGACTCGATGCCCGGCGCGACAGCCGCCGCCTTGTCCAGGAGCGCCGCAGGCAGGTCGTAGTCGACGAGCACGAAACGGCGCGCGACCATGACGCCGCGCAGGCGACGCAGCAGCGTATCGGTGCCCTCCTTCTCGTGCGGGCCGCCGATGAGCACGGCCTCCGACTCGAGGATGACCGGGCCGAAGATCTCCAGTCCGGCTTGCCGGAGCGTCGTGCCCGTCGAGACGACATCGGCCACCGCATCCGCGACCCCCAGACGAACCGCGGACTCCACCGCGCCATCCAGGGGCACGAGGTCGACTGCGACGCCGTGGTCGTCGAGGAATCCGTCGACCAGGCCGGGGTACGACGTCGCGACACGCATGCCCTCGAGCTCCTTCACAGAGTCGAATCGAGCAGGAGGGCCCGCAAAGCGGAACGTCGACCCGCCGAAGCCCAGGGCCTCGACCTCGCGGGCCCCCGGCATCCGTGCGTCGAGCAGCAGGTCCCGCCCCGTGACGCCGACCTCGAGAGCGCCGGAGCCGACGTAGGTGGCGATGTCCTTGGGACGCAGGTAGAAGAACTCGACGTCGTTCTGCGGGTCGATGACGTGGAGGTCTTTCGGGTCGCGACGGCCGGTGTATCCGGCCTCGGCGAGCATGTCGGCGGCGGTGTCGGCGAGAGAGCCCTTATTGGGCACGGCGATTCGCAACATGATGCGGGCTTCCGGGTAGAGGTGGAGGGTCTGCGGCGGGGAGCGATCAGAGATGTCGGTAGACGTCGCCGGTGGTCAAACCCTTCGCGAGCATGAGAACCTGCAGGTGATACAGCAGCTGCGAGATCTCCTCCGCGGTGGCTTCGTCGGATTCGTACTCGGCAGCCATCCACACCTCAGCGGCTTCCTCCACGATCTTCTTNNCCGATGCCGCGCTGCGCCGGCGCGGAGGGCGGCGATCGCGGCATCCGGTCGCTGCGCACCGAAAACCGCCGATCCGGCCACGAAGGTATCGGCCCCGGCTTCCGCCGCCTGACCGATCGTCGACTCGGAGATGCCCCCGTCGACCTGCAGCCAGACGTCGGACCCGCGGCGGCGCGCCTCGTTGGCGAGATGCCGCAGCTTGGGCATCGTGTCGGCTCGGAACGGCTGACCGCCGAACCCCGGCTCGACGGTCATGAGGAGGATCTGGTCGAATTCGTCGAGCACGTCCAGCAATCCGTCGATCGGTGTCGCCGGCTTGACGGCGACACCTGCTCGAGCGCCGATCTGGCGGAGCGTGCGTGCGAGGGCGACGGGCTCGGCCGCGGCCTCGAGGTGGAAGGTGACGGATGCGGCGCCGAGTTCGGCATACCCGGGCGCCCAGCGTTCGGGGTCGTCGATCATCAGGTGCACGTCGAGCGGAATCGGGCTCGTCGCCTGGATGCGCCCGACCATCTGCGGGCCGAAGGTGAGGTTCGGGACGAAGTGGTTGTCCATCACGTCGACGTGTACGTAGTCGGCAGCGGCGATGCGTTCGAGGTCTGCCTGGAGGTTCACGAAATCCGCGGAGAGGATGCTCGGGTTGATCCGGGGGGCGGGGGGAAGCTCTGTCTGGGGCACGTGTTCATTATGCCGAGCAGGCCGGCGCGCCCCAGCACAGACCGGTGTGGAAGGGACGGGGCGCCGTGGTGCCCGTGGGGCACGGCAGAACCGGCCGCTGGTCGACGCGAGCGGGTTCGCCGTGCGCCCCGGCCTCAGCGGAACGGCTCCGTCGGCACTTCGAGCTGCACGGCGGACGCATGCCCGTCCTCGACCGGAGGGTTCCGATCAGGCGTTGCGCTCGAACAGGGCGATGAACATACCGTCGGTGCCGTGCCGGTGCGGCCACAACTGGACGTGCAGGGCGTCGTCGCTCGCCTCGGGCAGATCGATCGGCGCCCGTGCGATGTCGCGAACGACCGCGCGGGCATCGAGCTGGGTGATCTTCCCCTGCCACCGCCGCGCGCCCTCGCGGGTCACGCCGACCGTCTCGGCAAGATGCGGCGAGCACGTCGCATAGGCCAGGGTTCCGCCGGGCGCGAGCGCACGAACCCCCGCGTCGAACAGTTCGCCCTGCAGCGCCGTGAGCTGGGGGACATCCGCGGGTCCCTTGCGCCAACGCGCCTCGGGGCGACGCCGAAGCGCACCGAGCCCGGTGCAGGGCGCGTCGACCAAGACGCGATCGTAGGCACCGAGGTCGCGGTCCACGCGTGTGCGCCCGTCTTCTTCGCTCACCTCGACGCTCGCCGGAACGCCCTCGAGCGCGCGTCGCACCAGACCGGCACGAGCGGGCGAGATCTCATTGGCGTCTACGGTCGCCTCGTCGCGGGCTTCGGCCGCCAGCACGGCCGTCTTGCCGCCGGGCCCGGCGCAGAGGTCCAGCCACCGCTCCCCCCGGCGAATGGGCCGTGCCCGGGTCAGGGCGAGTGCCGCGAGCTGCGATCCTTCATCCTGCACCCGCAGCCGGCCGCCCGAGCCGATGACGAGGGGCTCGGGATCGCCTCCTCCGGCGCGGAAGCCGAGAGGAGAGTAGAGGGTGCGAACCGCATCCGAGGGCACCTCCGCCAGGCCGGTGAGAGCAGCCATCGTGACAGCCGGAGAGGCATTGTCGGCGGCAAGGAGGGCACCGAGCTCGTCGCCGCGCCCCTCGGCCGCCAGAGCCCGGCGGAAGGCCCGGACGATCCACGTCGGATGCGCGTGCTCCAGCGACAATCTTTCGTCGGTGTTGCGCGCGGTGGCCAGCACCCGCACGCGCCAGGCTCCCGGGTCTTCGCGCGCAATCGCCCGCAGCACGCCATTGGCGAATCCNNGCCACCCGCGTCGAGAGCAACTGATGCACCGTCATCCGGAGCGCGTCGAGCACCGGGGCGTCGATCGCGCCGACCGGGCGGCGCGACGCCGCCTCGATGACAGCGTCGTAGTAGCCGCGGCGGCGGAGCGTGCCGTAGGTCAGCTCGGTCGCCAGACCGGCGTCGGCGGGCACGAGGCCGGCACGGGCGATACCGACGGGCAGAAGCAGGTTGGCGTAGGCATCCGAATCGGAAACCGCACGAAGCACCTCATATGCGACACGCCGCGCGGGCTGGATCCTCATGCGCCCGCCCTCGCATCGGTCAGGCGCAGACCCCGCCACCAATCCCCCGCGGACATGACCTGACGCCCCGCTGGCTGAACGCGGTCGACCAGGATCGCCTCTGTGCCCGTGCCGATCAAGACGTCCCTTCCGGCGACCGTGATCTCCCCGGGGGCAAGCCGGATGCTCGCGTCGTGGGATCGAGCGGCGAGCACCTTGAGACGCTGACCGTTGACCGTCGTGAATGCGCCCGGTTCGGGCGTTGTGCCGAGCACCCGAGCGAGCACCGCGCCGGCCGGCTCCTCCCATCGGATCCGGCCGTCGTCGAGCGTGAGTTTGGGCGCGAACGTGGGCTCGCCGGCCTGCGGTGTCGCACTCGCGCGCCCGGTCTCGATGTCCGCGACCACGTCGCGCAGGAGTTCCGCACCGAGACCGGCGAGGTCGATCAGCACCTCCCCGGCCGTCGCCTCGGCCGCCACGCTGTAGCGTCGTTCGGCATACACGTCGCCTGCGTCGAGCTCTGCGACGAGTTGAAAAACGCTCACCCCGGTCATCTCATCACCGGCGATCAGAGCGTGCTGCACCGGAGCGGCACCCCGCCAGCGCGGCAACAGAGAGAAGTGCAGGTTGATCCATCCGTGCTTCGGCGCGCTCAGCAGCGGTTCGCGAACGAGCCCGCCGTAGGCCACGATGACGCCCAATTCGGGCTCGAGCGCCGTGATCTCGGTCGCGGCGGCGTCGTCGAGACGCGCGGCGCGGATGACGCGGAGGCCCTGCCGCTCGGCTGCCGCCGCGACGGGAGAGGGTGTCAGGGTGCGCGAACGCCCCTGCCGCGCATCCGGTCGTGTGACGACGGCGACGATGTCATGACCTTCGGCCGCGAGAACACCCAGCGAGGGTACAGCGGCGTCGGGGGTCCCGGCGAATACGAGCCGCATGGCGCCTCCTATAGCTCCGGGTCGGCCAGATCGAGCCGCACTCTGAGTGTATTGCGCTGTGCGCCGTTCCTCGGTCCGCGACGCCCGCGCAGAGCCGCCGCGACGACAGCGGCCCGCAGGCTGGTCGTGACGGCCGTGCCCTGCGCATAGTCGAACCGCACCAGGACGCGCACGCCTGGCGCAGAGCGTGTCGTCCGAGGATCGGCGGGGATCTCGACCGGGCCGATGATGGCGTCCGTGTCCAGTTCCAGGGCGCGCAGGTCGGCGACCGCGCGTTCGACGGCGTCGAGGTCACCCTCCAGGGACGCGACGCGATGGGTCGGTGGCATGCGCAGCGGCGCCCGGTCCGCCAGCTCCCCGCGCGCGTACGCGGACTGCGTCCAGGTGGCCAGGGCGCGGCCGACCGCTCCCGCCACCCCCACGAGGTGCACGGGCGCTCCCGGCTCCGCCAGCGCCGCGGCATCCGACCACCATCGCAGGCACGCCTCGCCGATGCGCAGCGCATCCGACATCAGCATCCGGTCCCCGTCGAGCAGGACGACCGCGCGATACCCGCCGGCCGCGAACGGCTCGGCCCCTCGCGTCGCGATCACCACAGCAGGACGGTCGTCGACCTCGAGCACCGGATGAGTGCCGTCCGCGATGATGACCCGCGTGCCGGGGAAGGCCCGACCCAGCTCCTCCGCCGTCCGCACACTGCCGGCGGAGGCGAGGCGCAACGTCGTCTGCTCGCAGTGCGGGCAACGCCACCCCGTTGCGGCGCGCCCGCACCATCGGCAGTTCGGCGTCGCCCCGCGGCGCTCGGTGTGCAGGGGTCCCGCGCAGTGGGCGCATCGCGCAGCACGGCGGCAGCCCTCGCAGATGAGTACCGGCGCATAGCCGGGGCGCGCCACCTGCACGAGCACCGGCCCGCGCGTCAGAGCTTCCCGCGCAGCCGCGAAGGCAGCAGACGGCACGCGTACGCCCGGCCGCTCGCCCTCGCGCGTCGCGCTGAGGACCACGCGGGGGGCGGTCCGGCGGATGGCGGGCAGTTCCCGCACCCAGCCGATGGTGACGAGCCGCTCGACGTCGGTTGTGCGGGTGTGCCCAGCAAACAGCAGGGCACACCCCTCGAGCCCCTGACGCACGAGGGCGGCGTCGCGAGTGTGGACATACGGGGCGAGAGGCTCGTCGAGCAGCGGATCGCCATCGTTCCAGATCGCGACGAGCCCGAGGTTGGACACGGGCGCGTATACGGCGGAACGGTTGCCGATGACGACCGCGGGGGCATCCTCGAGCAGCCGGAGATAGCCCCGATATCGCTCCGCGGTGCTGCGAGCCGAGTCGTCGCGCACGATCGCGTCGGCGGGCACCGCATCTCCAAGCGCCCGCGCCACCTGGTCGAGATCGCGGTGATCCGGCACGACGATCACNNGCAGCCGCGCGGTCGTCGGCGATGTCGGCCACGTGCGTGCGCTCCCCCGCCAACCAGGACTTCTCGACACGCACCTGCCTCTTCGGGATGGCGAGACGCAGGATGTCTGCGGCCGATCCCGCGGCGCGATCGGCCACCCGACGAGCCAGCGTGTAGAGGCGTTCGGGCAGCAGACGCACGTCCGAGACGACTGTGTCGATCTCCGACAGCGGCCTGTCCCGATCCACTGCCTCCCCGCGCTCGACGACATATGCGTCGACGAGACGCCCAGCGGTGCGCAACGGCACCCGAACGCGCACCCCGGGCACGACGTCCGCGTCCATCGCGGCAGGGATCGCGTAGTCGAGCAAGCGGTCGAGCTGCGGCAACGGCGAATCCAGCAGCACACGCGCCACCGGCCGTCCTACCATGCTCAGAGTCCGGCTGCGGCGCGCAGTTCCTCGACGCGATCCAGGCGCTCCCAGGTGAAGTCCGCCAGCTCACGCCCAAAGTGACCGTACGTGGCCGTCTGCGCATAGATGGGTCGCAGCAGGTCGAGCTGCTCGATGATCGCAGCGGGACGCAGGTCGAACACCTCGGTGATCGCTCGCGTTATGTCGGCATCGGGAACGCGCCCGCTCCCGAACGACTCGACGTAGATGCCCACTGGGCGCGCCTTGCCGATCGCATATGCGACCTGAACCTCGAGACGGTCGGCGAGACCGGCCGCGACGGCGTTCTTCGCCACCCAGCGCATCGCGTAGGCGCCCGAACGGTCGACCTTCGAGGGATCCTTGCCGCTGAACGCGCCGCCGCC
>DMUE01000016.1 GCA_003476465.1 Microbacterium sp.
GCTGGTGCTGGGCGGAATCACCGGGCTGGCCGCCCTCGGCGTGCTGTGGGCCTTCTGGCCCAAGGATGAGGAAGAGGCGGAGGCAGTGAGCGAAGATGCATAAGCCGTTCACGCAGCCGCGCCTACTCCTCGCCTTTGCCGGCGTAATGCTCCTAGTCTCGACCATGGCCTTTGGTGCGGCGGCCGTTCGCCCGACCGAGGCGACATGGCAGGACACCGTTCGCGGATCATCTACCTTCGGAGTGGCCGAGAACGTCGGGAACCATTACGCTCGCGCGCTATCAACGTTCGGCCTCTTTAGCATTCCCTCGGGCTCGGAGAATATCGGCCCTGCCCACGAATTCGACACATCGCAGACCAGCCCGACGCCGGACCCTTTCGACTCCCATACGCTCTCATTCGCTGACCGCGGAATTCTGAGCCTGCTGAACATGACGATCAGTGGAGCGACTTGTGCCCGCGCGGCTGCTGGGCCCCTCGGCGAATGCCCCTCCGGCTCTCCCGCGATACCCAGCGGGGCTGCGAGCTTTGCCAAGGCCACCGCCACCGGGCTCGCTGTTCGCACTACCGCCTTTCCACTCGCCCGCTACCCTGGAACCTTGGGCACCACTGCCACCTGCACCCCAGGCCAGATGGGCCAGACGTCCGTCATTAAGGACGGAAACCTCACGCTCGATGCAGGCCTCGGATCGACCGCTATCGCCATCCCTGAAGCTACTGGAGACGCCAAGCGCGCCTCAAGCACTGGAAACCGCCGAGGCTTTCTTGGGCTTTACTACTACACAGCGACCATCACCCATGTCAGGGAGGTAGAAAACGGGTACGCCAAGTCAGATCTCTACCTCGATCTCCGGGCCGGAGCGTCGATCGGCGGAAATGAGCAATGGCATCTCGTCATCGATTTGGCCAGCGCGGAATGCGGCTTGGATCGCCCTGCCAGCGAGGCCCCCACCCGCCCGACTTCACAAACTGGGATCCTGCAGGTGCTAGAGCAGAACGCCCGCAATTCTTCCCCCACGACCCCGCTCGCCACCGACATCGACTTCGGCAATACGGTTCAGAACACCGCGGGCGAGAACTCAGCAATCAGAGAGGCCGAGGAGAGCGAGGAAGAAGATGGCGAGGAGACCACCCCTCCGCCGCTTGCCGAAGGCGACGCGACGCTCCTCCCCACGACGACGCCGGACCAAGCCGCAGATGCGCCAGCGGAGCACGGGGGGCCCACTTCTGGTACCGCTGACCAGTCAACAGGAGCCGCGATCACCGACCCCAGCGCGACCACCGAGCAGACCGCCGTGGCCGAGGGGCCGCAGGATCCCGAGTCGGTGCGTGTCGGGCGGGAGTTCGCAATCGTGAACCGCGACGGCGTCGAACTGGGCACCGCGAAGGTCGAGGACATCGTGCCGACGCCCGGCTGCGGAGTCGAGCTCACGCTGAGCATCACCACCTCCGCCGAAGCGGGCCCCGACAGGTGGACGTCCGTCGCCCCGGACGACTTCGCCGACGTCCGCGCCGGCGGGTTTACCCGCGAGGCCACCACGCTCGACTCGGACTGCGACCACGCCGCTCGCTCGACGACCACTCCCCTGTCGCCGGGGCGGGACTACGAGATCATCATCGCCTTCCAGCTCGACGACTCCGCGCAGCAGGCCATGCTCCGGCCCGACGGCACCGCCGGGTGGATCTTCGACCTGCCGCCGCTGACCACCGTCGCCGTGACGACGAGCCCGGCGGCGGCCCCCACCACCGGAGAGTCCGCCACCACGCCCACCGGCACCAAGCTGACGACCACCGACATCGCCGAGGCGTAGGAACCGTCACACGGGAAGCGGCCCCGGCCACGGGGGATCGTGGTCGGGGCCGCTCGTGCACGCCGGTTCCGCACAGCGGGTGGGACGCTGGCGGTAGCTGGAGCTGACCTCGTCGTCGTCACAGTCTCTGTCAGTCCCACCCGCGTGCGGAACCGGCGCGCTTCACATCAGAGGGTGATGACGCGGGGACCCACCGAGCCCGACTCGGGATACCCGAGCGAACCGCGCACGAACCTACTGAACTCCCAGAGCACCCGATCCCACCACCAGAACACCATCTCGGACATGGCCCTACCTCCTGCTCGGTGAGCCAGACGGCCTCCGGCCCGCTGAACCAAGTGTGTTCCGACATCCTGGGAATCGCCCCTGTGGTGGCCTGATAGTCCGATAGCAGAGTCCAAGGATCTCCTACCTCAGCTGTGCCCCCGCTGCCCCCGCGGGTGCCGTTCTGCGCTTCGGCCCCCAGGCCCGGCCAGGCCCGACGTTCAGCCGGAGACGTACGGGTTCGTCGCAGCCTGGTGGCGGAGGCGGGCGGGGACCACGAAGAACATGACGACGACGAGCACCGCCATCACCGCCGCCGCCACGGCACCCCACACCGCACCCAGCACCAGTGTGAAGACGAGCGCGACCAGGCCGACCATCGCCACCGCCAGAATCGCCAGACCGACCCGGGCGAGCGTCGCGGACAGCCGG
>DMUE01000208.1:0-7551 GCA_003476465.1 Microbacterium sp.
CGGCCGAACACACCAGGATGGCGCCGTCCATCTGGGCGGCACCGGAGATCATGTTCTTGACGTAGTCGGCGTGACCCGGGCAGTCGACGTGCGCGTAGTGACGCGACTCCGTCTGGTACTCGATGTGCGAGATCGAGATGGTGATACCGCGCTGCTTCTCCTCAGGAGCCTTGTCGATCGTGTCGAACGCCGATGCCTCGTTGAGGTCGGGGAGCTTGTCGTGCAGCACGCGGGAGATCGCGGCCGTCAGCGTCGTCTTGCCATGGTCGATGTGACCGATGGTGCCGATGTTGACGTGCGGCTTGCTCCGCTCGAACTTTGCCTTCGCCACTGTGTTGTCCTCCTCAGGACGTCTTCTTTGGTTACGCCTTATCCCGGCAGGGTGGCGTCGATTGGGGGTGTGTGTGGATGTTCCGCGTCGGGATCCCGGTAATGCTACCGGTCACTCGCCTCGGGTCTTCTTGATGATCTCCTCGGCAACGGCCTTGGGGACCTCTGCGTACGAGTCGAACTCCATCGAGTAGTTCGCCCGGCCCTGGGTCTTCGACCGCAGGTCGCCGACGTAGCCGAACATCTCGGACAGGGGGACCAGACCGGTGACCACCTTGGCGCCGCTGACGTCCTCCATGGACTGGATCTGGCCACGGCGCGAGTTGATGTCGCCGATGACATCACCCATGTAGTCCTCGGGGGTGCGCACCTCGACCTTCATCATCGGCTCCATGAGCACCGGGTCGGCCTTGCGGGCGGCCTCCTTGAAGGCCATCGAGCCGGCGATCTTGAAGGCCATCTCCGAGGAGTCGACGTCGTGGTAGGCGCCGTCGATCAGGGTGGCCTTGACACCGACGACCGGGTACCCGGCGAGGACGCCGTACTGCATCGCGTCCTGGATGCCGGCGTCGACGCTCGGGATGTACTCGCGCGGGATGCGACCACCGGTGACGGCGTTCTTGAACTCGTACATCTCGCCCTCGTTCTCCTCGTCCGTGACGAGGGGCTCGAAGGTGATCTGCACCTTGGCGAACTGGCCGGACCCACCGGTCTGCTTCTTGTGCGTGTAGTCGTACTTCTCGACCGCGCGACGGATGGTCTCGCGGTAGGCCACCTGCGGCTTGCCGATGTTGGCCTCGACCTTGAACTCGCGCCGCATCCGGTCGACGAAGACGTCGAGGTGGAGCTCGCCCATGCCGGCGATGATCGTCTGGCCCGTCTCCTCGTCGAGGGAGACCTGGAAGGTCGGGTCCTCGGCGACGAGACGCTGGATCGCGGAGCCGAGCTTCTCCTGGTCGCCCTTGGTCTTGGGCTCGATGGCCACCTGGATGACCGGGGCGGGGAAGGACATCGACTCGAGGATGACCGGCGCCTGGATGTCGCTCAGGGTGTCACCCGTGGTGGTCTCCTTCAGACCGATGACGGCGTAGATGTGGCCCGCCATCGCCTCGTCGACCGGGTTCTCCTTGTTGGCGTGCATCTGGAAGAGCTTGCCGATGCGCTCCTTCTTGCCCTTGGTCGAGTTGATGACCTGGGTGCCGGGGACGAGCTTGCCCGAGTACACGCGGATGAAGGTCAGCGTGCCGAAGAAGGGGTGCGCCGCGATCTTGAAGGCGAGCGCCGAGAAGGGCTCGTCGACGCTCGGCCGGCGCAGCACGACCTCGTCCTCGTTACCGGGGGCGTGGCCCTCCATGGCGGCGACGTCGAGGGGGCTGGGCAGGTAGTCGCGCACGGCGTCGAGCACCGGCTGGACGCCACGGTTCTTGAACGCCGAGCCGCAGAAGATCGGGTACAGCTCCGAGTTGACCGTGAGCTTGCGGATGCCCGCCTTGAGCTCCTCGTCGGTCAGCTCCTCGCCACCGAGGTACTTCTCCATGAGCTCGTCGTCAGCCTCGGCGACGCGCTCGACGATGTGGTTGCGGTACTCCTCCGCCTTGGCCTGCAGGTCCGCCGGGATCTCCTGGGTCTCGTACGAGGCACCCAGGGTGACGTCACCCTTGGCGTCGCCGGGCCACACGAGCGCCTTCATCTTGATCAGGTCGACGACGCCGACGAAGTCGTTCTCGGCGCCGATCGGCAGCTGCATGACGAGCGGCTCCGCACCGAGGCGGTCCTTGATCGTCTGCACGGTGAAGTAGAAGTCCGCGCCGAGCTTGTCCATCTTGTTGACGAACGCGATGCGGGGGACGTCGTACTTGTCGGCCTGGCGCCAGACGGTCTCGGACTGGGGCTCGACGCCCTCCTTGCCGTCGAAGACGGCGACGGCGCCGTCGAGCACGCGGAGCGAACGCTCCACCTCGACCGTGAAGTCGACGTGTCCGGGGGTGTCGATGATGTTGATCTGGTTCTTCTCCCAGAAGCACGTCACGGCGGCGGAGGTGATCGTGATGCCACGCTCCTGCTCCTGCTCCATCCAGTCGGTCGTCGCCGCACCGTCGTGCGTCTCGCCGATCTTGTGGTTGACGCCCGTGTAGAACAGGATGCGCTCGGTGGTCGTCGTCTTGCCGGCATCGATGTGGGCCATGATGCCGATGTTGCGGACCTTCTTCAGGTCGGTGAGCACGTCTTGTGCCACGGGGTGTCCTTACTTCTCGACGCGGGTCGGTCGGGCTGCTTGTCGCTCGGCCGAGCGACCAGGTGCTGAAGCCGGGCCCTTCGGCAGCCTCGGAGACCGGCACGGCTTTCGCCGCGGTCCCCGAGGCTGTCGAGGGTTACCAGCGGTAGTGCGCGAAGGCGCGGTTCGATTCGGCCATCTTGTGGGTGTCTTCGCGGCGCTTGACCGCGGCGCCCAGGCCGTTCGAGGCGTCCAGGATCTCGTTCTGCAGGCGCTCGGTCATCGTCTTCTCACGACGACCCTTCGCGTAGCTGACCAGCCAGCGCAGCGCCAGGGTGTTGGCGCGGTGCGGCTTGACCTCCACCGGCACCTGGTAGGTCGAGCCGCCGACGCGGCGGCTGCGCACCTCGAGGGTCGGGCGGACGTTGTCGAGCGCCTTCTTGAGCGTCGCGACGGCGTCCTGGCTGTTCTTCGACTCGACGCCGGCGAGGGCGTCGTAGACGATCGATTCAGCGAGGGACTTCTTGCCGTCGACGAGGATCTTGTTGACGAGCTGCGTGACGATCGGGGCACCGTAGACCGGGTCGTTGACGACGGGGCGCTTGGGGGCGGGGCCTTTACGAGGCATGGTTCTTAACCCTTCTTCGCGCCGTAGCGGCTACGCGCCTGCTTACGGTTCTTGACGGCCTGCGTGTCGAGAGCGCCACGCACGATCTTGTAACGCACACCCGGGAGGTCCTTCACACGGCCGCCGCGCACGAGCACCATCGAGTGCTCCTGGAGGTTGTGACCCTCGCCGGGGATGTACGCCGTGACCTCGGTACCGTTCGAGAGCTTCACACGGGCGACCTTGCGCATCGCCGAGTTGGGCTTCTTGGGGGTGGTCGTGTACACACGCGTGCAGACGCCGCGCTGCTGCGGGTTCGCCTTCAGGGCGGGGGCCTTGGTCTTTACGACCTTCGGCGTACGTCCCTTGCGAACCAACTGCTGAATAGTTGGCACTTCTTCTCCTCGATGGTGCTGCACGGTGACAGCGAGCGTGTTCTCCGCCCGATCGGATCCGCCGGATCCGATCGGGTTCACGTCGACCCTCCGACGCGCCAGATGACTTGTGCGTGTTGTGGGGGTATGCCGTGGGGGTGACCTGTTCGCAGGCCCGTCCCTGAGATGTGGCGTAGCGACCCGTGCCGGACCGATGAGCACGTCGCGGCTGGGCCGCTTCGCGCCGCAGGCACGTCACATGGCGCGCGAGAACGCACACCCTCCAATAGTACGCCCGGTCGCGGGACGGGTCAAACGACGACGCCTGCGCCTCACCTGCCCACAGCGAACAGCAGCGCGGCCAGGACGACCAGGAGCACGACGACGAGAGCTCCGATCGCCAGCACCACCGCCAGGAGCCGGCGGCGGGCGCGCGCCCGCACTCCTCGCGCAATGGCCTCCGTGTCCGGCACCGGGAAGTCCCGTGGTGCCCGGGCACGCGCGTCCGCCTCGCCACCCGCACTCGCCCGGCGCGACCCCCGCATCGGCGCTGCCGCCCGGCTCCGGTATGCGGCGAGCGCCGGATCGCGCCGCTCGATGCCGCTGTCGTCGCCGGCCACCCGATCGGATCTCNNGCCTCACCCTCCGCATCGGGGTCGCTCACTCGCCCTCCCGACGCAGACCGAACTCGGCATCACCGAGGAGGAAGCGCGCCGTCAGGCGCTCGGGGCGGCCGGGAACCGCATCCGTTTCGGCCCCGTCATCTCCGATCAGGATGACCCCGTTCGTCGAGTCGAGGTCGACGATCGTCCACCCGTCCGCCGTCAATTCCATGCGCGCGTGCGTCTTTGACACCGTGCGGGTCTCGTCGGGGATCACGATGAGCTGCGCGTCGCCGTCCTCGGGCTCGCGATGCGGTCGACGTCCGATGATGACGATCTCGGCCGTGAGCGGCACGGGAGCGCCGGGATTCGGTACCAGCGCCCAGACGGCCCGCCGCCGGACCGCGACGATGGTCTCGTCGATGGTCTCGGCGAAGGACTCGTCCTCCGGGATCTCCGGACGCTTGTGCTGCGCCGACACCGACGTGCGCGCCGCACGGGGGGCGCCCAGCGTCGGGGCTCCCTGCACCGCGGACACCTCGGCGGACGACTCGTACGTCAACTCCGCCGAGCCCAGGAGCGGCTGGAACGCGGGCGCGGGGTTCTCGGCGGGGGCGGCGTGCATCGTCGAACGGAACGCCCCCGCCGCGGCATCCCCCGCCGCGGTGCGGGGGAGAGCGTCTTCGACGTGGGTCAGCGGAATCCCGCCGCGTCCGACGGGCACGTGCCCACCGCTGCGATCGAGAGCCACCGGAACCACGGAGGGATACCCATCGATCGTGGGCGGGGCCGGCGGCGGGGGGACCTCGGGGCCACCCGCCGGCCCGTGCACCCCGAACACCGATCCCACCCCCGTGCCGGCTGCGGGGGTGGCAGGGGGCAGGGCCACCGGCGGCTGGGACGCCGGCCAGCCGCTGTCCGCGCTCACACGGCGCCGGACGGGAGCCGTCGGCGCCGCAGACGCAAGCCACCGAGCCGATCCCCAGCCGACGATGCTCGCCCACGCGGGCAGCAGGATCGCCCCCAGCACGGTCATCCCCGCGCCCAGCCCGAAGGCTCGGTTGATGCGGCCCAGNNCTCAGGGCGGTCCAGACGTACAGCACCGCGCCGATCAGCGCCGTGGTGAGAAGGTGCGTGGTGTTCATGATGGGCGCGCGTCGCCATCGTGGCGCCGCGTCCTCCTCTCCTGACGTCGTGAACTGCCCGAGGGGGCGTTCCGCGACGAGATCTCCCTGGTGAACGATCTCAACGATACGACGGCGGTGAGCGAACGCCAGAGGCGATTTCGCTGCGCGAAAACGCGGCGCTCCTCGTCGACGATGCGCCAGAACTCGTCCGATTCGCCGGAGGCGACCGGCTCGCGGGCGAAAACCGCGCGGTCTGCGCGCTCCGCGAGCAGCGCTCCCCGGGGCGTGGCAAACTGTGCCGCCGCCTCCGTGCGCGTCTGCAGCCGGGGGGTGGGCGCTCCGTGATCCACGGCGGCGTCCACGTACTCCTCCCAGCCCTCGAGCAGGCGCGACGTCGGATCCGCCCGCCGTCGCCGTCGCCGGCGACGGACGATCTTCGCCGCCCCGACGACCGCGAACGGACCGAGCACGAGCGCGAGCAGCACCAGCACGATGGCACCGGTCCGGAGCACGGCCCACAGGCTGCTCAGGTCGGCCGACACGACGCCGGGCTCGTCCGCGGCGGGAGCGTCCTGCTGCACGGGATCCGGGGGGACGACCTCTTCCGCGCTCTCGGGGCGCACCTCGGTGTCGTTCTCGGGGTCGCGCTGGCGCGACAGATCCCGCAACGGGGGGACGGATGCCTGGGGTGTCACATCGATCGGCACCCACTCGCCGGCGGCGGACTGCACCTCGGTCCACGCCGCGAGGTCGCCGCCGCGACACGCCCCCGCGTCGCAGGTGCGCAGTCCCTCCAGGGAGGACAGGCGCGCTCCCAGCACCACCCGCGCAGGGAATCCGAGTTCGCGGGCGACGAGGGCGACCGCGACCGCGAACTGCTCGTCGTCGCCGACGGCCGCGACGAGCGGAAGATCGGCATTCTNNGCGCTCGGCTCGAACGAGTATCCGGGAAGCTCCGACACCCAGGCCGGCGGAGTCGCCGGGTCGATCGAGAGGGCGTGGGACACGTAGCCCCGCTCGCGCAGGAGCTGCACCAGGCCCGCCAGCGCCGCCCCGCCGGAGCCTTCGACGTGCTCGGCGACCCAGCGCTGGAGTGATTCGGGAGGATCGACAGCGCCTGCCGGCACGCCCGGTGCGTCGATGGCGGCGAGGTCGATCGCCGCAGGCGCCACCGCCGAGACGGAGTAGGCGTCACCGGAGCGCAGGCCGCCGCCGGCCACCTGCACTCCGGCCCAGGCGTCGCTGCTGTAGTAGAAAGCGTCCGCCAGCGCGCCCGCCCGCGCGCCGCCGAAGGCGATCGACTCGACACGCCCGACCGTAGGCAGCCAGATGCCCGTGAGCCGTCCGATCTGCACATCGGCGGAGATCCGCGCCCCCTCCCCCGGGTCCACTCGCGCGGGAACCCGCAGGTACCTGCCGGCGCCGATCTGCCCGCGCGGGTCGGCGGCCCGGTAGGTCTCCCCGTCGTAGTGCGACAGGGTCGCGACCCGGACACGTTCGACGGGCCCGCCGTCCGTGTCGACCCGGAACAGCACCGTGCCCGCGCGGGCATCGGAGAAGTTCGTGCGGTACTGCGACAGGGGGCTGATCGCCCGGGTCAGCTCGGTTTCGGCACTCACGCCCGAGCGCAGCACGATGCGCTCGGCACTCTGCGCGACAGCGGGCGCGACGAGCGTGGCCGCCGCGACCGAGACCGCGATCATAACGGCGCCGAGCGCCATCCGTCGCGCCTCGGACGCGGGGCGGGACCGCGTCACGCGAACACCGCTGGCCGAGGCGGCGCGACGCAAGGCGCGTGTGCGCTCCTCAGAGGTCTGCCAGGCCAGCCAGACCAGACTCGCGATCAGACTGAGCGCACCGACCGCGCTCTCGACGGGCGCCGGGATCGTGAGGGGCCCGATCCGGAGCGGAGCGCTCACATCCGTTCGGCCGAAGAGCAGCCCGAAACCGACCATCGACAGCGACACGGGCACGGCGAACGCGGCCATCGGCGGGCGCCGCCAGGAGAACAGCAGCGCCGCCGTCACGCCGACGAGGAAGACGATGAGCGCGGGAACCAGCAGGTTGCGATAGGCGCCGGCGGGCAGCTCGACGGTGAGAAGGTCTTTCCAAGCCGTGACGCTCCCGACGACGACATCGCCGAGCCCCGTCATCGCCTCGGGAAGCGAGGTCATGCGGGTGGGCACAGCCACAGGCACCCCCAGCACCACGAGCGTCCCCGCGAGGGCGAGACCGGTCAGCCACGGCGGCCAGCGCAGTGTGCGGGCGGTGACCGCGAGGGCCGCAGCAGCCGCGA
>DMUE01000208.1:7615-10390 GCA_003476465.1 Microbacterium sp.
CCGCGCGCCGCAGGGTCGGCGGCGGAACGCGCGAGCCGCACACGATCACGGCGATGGAGAGGTCGTTCTTCGTCTCGGCCGTGAGAGCGCACACGGCGCTCAGCGACATGGTGTGCTCGAGCGAATCGATCCTGCAGAACCCGTCGAGGAGGGACCGCGGCGAGGCGGCGGAGATGTCCCGGATGGCGCGCAGGCGTCCCCGCACGACCCGCGGTATCTCGGCGCCCGTCACGACATCGAGGTCCCGCCCATCCCGCACCGCCTGCACACCGAGGGACGCCGCCGCGCTGACCGCCAGTTCGAACTCATCCGCATCCGCGAACTCGGTCTCGGCGAGCCCCAGCACAACGGCCATCCGTGACCGCCGCGACTCCTCGAACTGGCGCACCATGAGCTGCCCGGTTTTGGCGGTCGACTTCCAGTGGATCTGGCGGCGGGCGTCGCCGGGGGCGTACTCGCGGATCGCGTGGAAGGACATGTCGGCGTCGACGAGCCGGCGCGTGGGCTGACCCTCGAGATCGCGGACCAGGCCCGCGCTGGTCGAGGGCACGGGGATGGTCCGCGGATGCACGAAGACGAGCCGGATGTCGTCCCAGGCGTGTTCTCGCCGCAAGAGGCCGATGGGGTCGACGCGAACGGCGGTGGGCGGGCCCACCTCGATGATCCCGCGTCGCGCCGCCGGGATCGTCAGCGGCTGCGCGACGACGTGGCCCGCACGCAGCAACGGCACCCCGAGTTCGATCAGTCCATCCCCCACGGGCAGGTCGAGGCGGCCCGGCAGGGCGCTGGAACGGCCGCGGTTGCGGATCACGATCTCGCCCGAGACCTCGCCGCCCGCCACGACCCGCTCGTGCGCCAGGCGCACGACGACGTCGTAGGCGCGGGCCCCGAAGAGGAACGGGACGCAGAGCGCGAGCATCACCAGAGACGCGAACCCGGCCACGAGCCATTCGACCCACCCGAACGCGACACCGGAGCCCAGGCCGAGGGACGCCGCCGCCAGCACGAGCCAGCCGGCGGGCATGACCGCGGCGGCGGCTCGCCGGAACAGGCGCCGGGCGTTCTCGCCCCACACCCCCGCCGTGGTCGCCACCCGCAGCCCCGTCCGCGCTCCGCGATCACCGCGAGCCGTCGTGGAGACCCGCGGGCGCGCCGAAGACCCGGAGCCGGGCGTCCGGGTGAGAGGCGGCGGAATGGGGGCGCTCATCCGGCCTCGCGCTGGGTGGGTGGGGCGACGTCGAGCAGAACCTGCCCGATGACCGCTTCGGGACTGACCCCGTCGAACTCGGCCTCGGGGTGCAGGATGAGACGGTGCGAGAGCACCGCCACGGCGAGCGACTTGACGTCGTCGGGGGTGACGTAGGTGCGACCGCGCGAGGCCGCCCGCGTCTTGCTGGCATGGGTCAGTCCCAGAGCGCCGCGGATGCTCACGCCCAACCGGACCTGATCGGCCGACCGCGTCGCATCGACGAGGCGTGCGATGTAATCCAGCACGAGCGCGTCGATGTAGACCTCCCCTGCGACGTCCGCCAGGGCGATCAGGGCCTGCGGCGCGACGATGGCGGCCAGTTCGGACGTCGGGACGGCGGCGCCGCTGAGGATGCGCACCGTCGAGGCGTGGTCGGGATACCCGAGCGAGGTCTTCAGCAGGAAGCGGTCGAGCTGGGCCTCGGGCAGCCGGTAGGTGCCCGCCTGCTCGACGGGGTTCTGCGTGGCGATGACGAGGAACGGGTCGCCGACCGGACGGCTGATCCCGTCGATCGTGACGCTGCCCTCCTCCATGACCTCCAGCAGCGCCGACTGGGTCTTCGGGCTCGCGCGGTTGATCTCGTCGGCGAGGACGATGTTGGCGAAGACGGGACCCGCGTGGAACTCGAACGCCCCCGTCTTCTGGTCGTAGATCGTGATGCCCGTGATGTCGCCGGGAAGCAGGTCGGGCGTGAACTGGATGCGCGTGTTCGTGCCCTCCACGGACTGCCCGAGGGCACGGGCCAGAGAGGTCTTGCCCGTGCCGGGGACGTCCTCGAGCAGCACGTGGCCGTCGCTGATCATCGCCGTGAGCACCAGCTCCACGACGTGGCGCTTACCGAGAACCGCCCGTTCGACGTTGTCGGCGAGCCGGGAGAACGTCTGCGCGAACCACGTCGCCTGTTCCTGGGTGGCGGTCATCGTGACGGTTCCTTCTGTCCGGTGCTGATACGGGTGGAGCCGGTCATGGCGTGGGCTCCTCCGGCGCGGGGGGCGGCGCGGNNNGGTCGTCGTGTCGAAGACGATCGTCGCCGCGCCGTTCGTCGACGAGGCCGAGAGCTGCAGCTGCTGCCCGCCGATGCACGCGGCGACCTGCCAGCTCGCCCGCACCTGGTAGGGCGCGCTGCCGGCGGCGGGGACGACCGGCGCGGCCTCGCTCGCCGTGCCCCAGACGGTGTGCACCCATCGCACGAGGATGCCCGGGTCGCGATCGAAGACCGTCGTCGGCGGCGCCCCCTCGAACTGCGGCACGTTCCGGTTCGGGGGGGTCTGCGGGGACCGCGGGGCGTCGCGGATGATCCACCGGGCGCCATCGGGTACGACGTCCGGCGTCGGGGAGACGACGAACGTGAAGCCCTGCGGTGCGGCCCCGCTCTGCACCGCGCGCACCGACCGCTCCAGAGACACCGACCCGAAGGACGCGTCCGAGAACCGCGAGTCGGCGCACGCCGTGAACGCGTACTCGGCACCGTCGGGCAGACCCGAGAACACCGCGGTGCCGTCGGAGTCCGGCACGCACGTGCGATC
>DMUE01000208.1:10404-10848 GCA_003476465.1 Microbacterium sp.
GGATCGACACCGCCGCACCGGAGGTCGTGCCCGCCAGGCCCGGCGGCAGGGGGAAGCGCGTGAGTGGGGTGACCACGACCGTGGTGGCGGTGTTCGACCCGACCCGGAACGCCGGGACGGAGAGCGACGTCCGAGAGTTCGGCACGGCGAGCTCCACGGTCTCGCCCGCGGCGCTGGCGATCTGGATGGACCCCGTCTTGGCCTGGTCGATCCCCTCGATGCTCAGGCTGATCAGCCCGCCCTCGCCACCGGTCACCACCGGCGCCCACGACACCGACTCGGGCGCGGCGGGCGGGTCGTACGCCCAGGCGAGCGTGCGGACGCTGGCGCGGGACTCGCCGACGGCGTTGACCGCGACGACCTCATAGGTGCGCTCCACCCCGTTCGGCGCCTCGATCGCGGGGCAGATGCCCTGGACCGTGCAGGTGGCGACGGCCGAACCCG
>DMUE01000208.1:10932-12232 GCA_003476465.1 Microbacterium sp.
CGGCCGCCGCCCGTCGTCCGGCCCTGCGCGTCCCGCAACGCGAACGACGCCGTGCACGTCGCGCCGGGTGCGTCGTCGGTCCATTCCGCGCGCACGGCGCTGGTCGAGGCGATCGAGAACGTCACCCCCACGCAGCCGCCCGTCGCCGAAACCC
The DNA here is from genome assembly GCA_003476465.1 of Microbacterium sp. Classification (GTDB taxonomy): domain Bacteria; phylum Actinomycetota; class Actinomycetes; order Actinomycetales; family Microbacteriaceae; genus Microbacterium. The sequence continues at coordinate 11,087 of DMUE01000208.1, forward strand.
CGATGACCTCGAGCGGCGTGCCCGGCAGGGGATTGACTTCTCCNNCAGAAGCCGCACCGGCTCCACCCCCGTGTGACTCGTCACCGAGACCGTGACGGCTTCCTGCGTGCCGGGAACCGCCGCATCGCGCGCAGTGATCGCCAGCCGGCCGGCTGCTTCGTCGATCGTGAAGGACGCTGCCGGGTATTCGATCGCATAGGCGATCCGGTCCCATTCGTCACGACCCTGCCAGCTGGTGAGCGCCCGCAGATCGAAGTCGGCGCTCGCCCCCGGTGCGATGGTCAGCGCGCCGCCGCGCAACTGCGGCTGCGGGGTCATCGCCAGGACGCGCACCGGGATGGCCAGCACCGTCCACTCCTGGGTGCCCGCGAGGCGTACCGGAACGTAGCAGGCGTCCGTCCACGGCGCCCCGAGACCGGCGTCGTAGCGCACGCGGGTTCCCGACTCGGCCGCGCAGGTGCCTTGCGGCCGGGCTCCGGAGGCCAGCACATCCGCCCCCNNCGAGATCGATCGTCTGCGACCGTCCCTCCGCCACCTGCTGCGGGCCGACGCCCGAGCGCAGCGCGAGCTTGACCTCGCGCTCTCCGGGAATGCGCAAGAACCCGTACGTCGTCACCGGGCCCGAGACTCCGGTCCCCGCCAGCTGGAAGGGGATGATCCGCCCGGTCAGCGGCATCGGACCGGAGATCGCCGTGCCCTCGACCTCCAGGTCGTCCGGGCTCCCCCACAGGGTGAGGGTGAGGTCGGCGACGTCGCCGCCGGTCCAGCTGACCTTGCCCGAGACGACATCGACACCCTGCGCGAACCGGTCGCGCGTCTGGGCCGTGAGCACGGTGTCGGTCACGACCGGGTAGTCCGGTACCGCCTCTCGGACGACGCGCACCACGACGAGACCGCGCGCCGTGTTGCCCGAGTCGCTCTCGACGTCGTACAAGAAAGACATGGTGCCCGGTGACGGCGGGGCGGTCACCGCGATCGTCGTATCGTCCCCGGTCTCGATCAACGCGGCGAGGCGACGGTACTCCTCGCTCTCCGACCCGTCCTCGAGCGTCTCGGGCAGGTCGGGTTGCACCGCGGTCAGCCGCAGGGCGCCGCCCGTCGGATCGATGTCGTTCGCGAGCGGACTGACCCGGATCGCGCCGGCCG
>DMUE01000038.1 GCA_003476465.1 Microbacterium sp.
CGGCGCCGTCGCGCAGCCGCGCGATGATGGCGACGAGCTCGGCCCAGGTGGCGGCATCCTGCCCGAACGTCGGCTCGTCGAGCACCATCACCCGCGGGCGCGTTGCGAGCATCGCGGCGACGGTCAGCCGCCGCTTCTCGCCGCCCGAGAGCGTGTAGGGGTTCGCCTCGGCGAGAGCGGACAGCCGCAGCCGCTCGAGCAGCTCCTCGACGCGCGCCGCGATCTCGGCCGGCGGGAGCGCGAGTGCACGGGGGCCGACCTCGAGCTCGGCCCGGACCGTCGTGGTCAGCAGCTGATGCTCCGGGTCTTGGAACACCGTTCCGATGCGGGTCAGCAGGGCCCGCGACGACCACGTGATCGGGTCGCCCTTCGCCCCGTCGGACAGCTGAGCGGATGCTGCGACCCGGCCCGCCTGGGGACGGACCAGGCCCGCCAGAGTCAACCCGAGCGTCGACTTGCCGGCGCCATTGGGCCCCACGATGCCGAGCACCTCGCCGGCGCGCACCTCCAGATCGAGCGGTCCGGCGACCGCAGTGCCGCGCACGCGCGAGACGACCAGCGACTCCGCCCGCAGCAGCGTCTCCCCGGGCGCTCGAGCGGGCGGCGCCGGCGACGCCGGGAGGATGCCGGGAACCCACACTCCGCCGGCGGCGAGCTCAGCGCCGCGATCGCGCAGCACCGCCTCGGGCGACCCATCCGCGACAAGTCCGGATGCCCCGAGCACCAGCACCCGGTCCACGATCGGCAGCCACACCTCCAGCCGATGCTCCACCACGATGAGCGTCGCGCCGGTGGCTTCGACGACCCGCCGCACGGCATCCCGCACCTCGATCACGCCTGCGGGGTCCAGGTTCGCGGTCGGCTCGTCGAGCAGGATGACCCCGGGGCGCATCGCGATCACGCCGGCCAGCGCGAGGCGCTGCTTCTGCCCTCCGGACAGGGCCGATGTCGATCGGTCCAGCGCGACCGCGAGTCCGACCGCATCGAGCGCGGCGCGCACCCGCGGCCAGATCTCCTGCCGCGGCACTCCGAGGTTCTCGCACCCGAACGCGACGTCATCCCCCGCCCGCGCGAGGATCACCTGGCTGTCGGGGTCCTGCAGCACCATGCCCGCGCGGCCGCGCGTCCGCGCCGCAGGTTCGCCGTCGATCGTCAGGGCTCCGGTCTGCTCGCCCTCGTCGTCGCCCCCCAGCACGCCCGCGAGGCCGGCCAGGAGGGTCGACTTTCCCGAACCCGACGCGCCGAGCAGCAGTACGCGCTCGCCCGGTTCGATCCGGAAGGACGCATCCTGCACGGCCCACTTCAGGCGCGTGGCGTAGCGCCACCCCCACCCGCGGGCCTCGACGCTCGCGGGCCGACCCGCACTCATCGCGGCGGTCACGGGCAGGGCGCCGCGCTAGACGCGCCGCGTCGCTTCNNCACGATCGTGAAGGTCGTGTCGGCCCCCGCGTACCAGATGATGCGGTCGTTGATGCCGCACGCCAGCCCCGCGCCCGCACCGGCGAGGATCGCGACGGGCAGCCGCCAGACGGCGTAGGCGAACAGCAGGAAGACGATCTCGGCGCCCAGCCCCTGCACGAGTCCTGAAACGATCGTCAGCGGCCCCCACTGGTTGCCGACGAGCGCCGAGATGACCGCGGCGACGAGCTCGGTGTAGAGCGCGGCGCCGGGCTTGCGGATGATGAGCCCGCCGAGCACTCCCGCGACCAGCCATGGTCCGGCGAGCAGGCCCTGCAATCCGGGCAGCAGCGGCCCCAGCAGCGCACTGGGTGCCTGGTAGCCGACGTTCCAGAGCAGGAAGACGACCGCGCATGCGACCGCGATGACGCTGGCGACGACGATGTCGACGACCCGCCACCGCCATACCACGTGCGAAAGCCCACGACGGATGCCGGTGGATGAGGGCGTTGAAACACTCACTGCAGATCTCCTTNNGGACGACGCCGTCGCGCCCGCGCCCACGCGGCGTGAGCGTGGGAGGGGAGTGTCCTCGACCGTCGTGGATGCCGACACGCGGGCATCGTCCGTCGAACCGACGACCAGCCTTCCGCCTGCCACACCGCCGCTGCCGACCACACCGGCGCTCCCGACCGCACCTGCCCGTACCGGCCGCGTCGCGATCGCCTGGGTCGACGAGGAGGCTCTCGCGCATTCCATCCCGGCCGTGGGCAGCCTCGACACGGCGGCATCCCCCTACGTGCCGGTCGGTCCGGATCTGCTCGACAGCCCGCCGCGGCGTTCGCCGTTGCGTGCGGGAGTCATCGTTCCGATCGTGATCATCGCCCTGCTCATCGGGGCGTACTCGGCCACGACGCTGCTGTGGCCCCTGCACGCGATCCCTCCGACGATCGACGCGACGCAGGTCGACCCGATTCCGGCTTCGCCCGCCGCGCTCACCTGGCCCGGCGTCGGCAGCGCGGCCGTCGCGGTCGCGGGGATCGGCGGAGCTCCGGCATCCGCCGCCGACGCCGTGCAGATCGCGAGCATCACGAAGGTCGTGACCGCACTGCTCGTGCTCGATCAGATGCCGCTCGCCGTGGGCGAGCAAGGGCCCGAGTTCCGCTTCACCTCGCGGGACAGGGCGGCGTACTGGGATTACCTGGGCGAGAACGAGTCCGCGCTCGACGTGCCGGTGGGGGGCACCCTAACCCAATACCAGCTGCTGGAGGGCATGCTGATGGGCTCGGCGAGCAACTACGCCGACCGCCTCGCCGGCAACCTCTGGCCGACGGATGCCGTGTTCGCGAGCGCCGCGAGCACGTGGCTGGCCGCGCACGGCGTTCCCGGGGTGACGGTCGTCGAGCCGACCGGGATAGACCCGCGCAACACGGCCAGCCCNNTCGAGCTGCCGGGGGCCGGCCTGGTCGCGAACACGAACGGCCTGCTCGCGGACCCCGGAGTGGTCGGCGTGAAGACCGGCTCGCTCGACTCGTACAACCTGCTCTCGGCCAAGGACATCGTCGTGGGCGATACGACGGTCCGCGTCTACAGCGCCGTCCTCGGCCAGCCCGACGATGCGGCCCGCCTCGCGGCCTCGCGCTCGCTGTACACCGAAGTCGAAGCGGGCCTGCAGC
>DMUE01000027.1:0-1326 GCA_003476465.1 Microbacterium sp.
CGAGAACACCGACGCAACATGACAAGTCTCCCCCCGGTGCCCCGGCGCGTGCCCGTTCCCGCGGTACCGGGTCGGAGGCCTGTCGTGTGTGATCCAGAGTGTATCGGTGACCCGCCGCGCGAGGTCGTCGAGCTCGTCGGCGAGGGCCACGGCGTCGCGTTCCGCACGGCGCCCATCCGCCCCGTCACCGGACGGCATCGTCGACAGGCTGCTGCGGGCCGTGCGTGCGGAGCTGCTCGCCTCGTTCCACGCCGCGACGCTGCCCACCGGATACCTGCAGCGCCTCTTCGCCGCGCGCGACATGCACCGCGAAGGCATCCGCCTGGCCGCGGCCTATGCCCGCTCGCTGCTCGAGGTGCCCGGGGTTGGCGGAGTGGTCATCGCGGGCGGCGTGCGGGACGGCGACGAACAGGCCTATGCCCGCGCCCTGGCCACGGTGGCCGCGGACCTCGGCGGGGGCGGCACATGATCCCCGTGGCAGCCTCACCACACGCCGGCCCCCACACCCCCACTCGGCGCCTCACGAGGACTTTCGCGCCGCACGAGGAGAATTCACGCGCAAAAGTCCTCACCACGCGCGAAAGTCCTCGTCTCGCGACGCGCGCGTGGCGGACAGCACGCATGGTGCGGATGCCGCGCCCGCAACTCCGGATGCCGGCCTCAGCGGTTGTGCTGCTGCTCCTTGACCACCAGCACGCGGCACGTCACGGCCTCCGGGGTGCGCCACTTGTGCCGCACCCCGCTTTCGTAATAGGTGGCGTCGCCCGCGCTCAGATGCACCTCGGCGTCACCGAGCACCACGATCAGCTCACCCTCGAGCACGTAGACGAACTCCTCCTCCTCGTGCTCCCACCAGATGCCGTCGTCGGTGAACGAGCCCGAGAAGATCATCGGCAGAAACCGGGCGCGCTGCGCCGCGAGCACGACGACCTCGCCCGGGCGCGCACCCGCGTCCACCGTCGATCCCGGCTGCTGCCGGTACACGTGGTAGCTGCCCGGGGGACGTTCGGGCGGATCCGCGGTCAGCAGGTCCTGCTGCGTCGTGCCGAGCACGTCGGCGATGTGGAACAGCGACACCATGCTCAGCCGCTCGAGGCCACGCTCGACCTGGCTCAGGAACGAGTGCGACAGTCCGGCTTCGCTCGCGGCTTGCGTCAACGTCATACCGCGCTGTTTACGCAGTGCCCGGATGCGTGCGCCCAGCGCCCGCGCAGACTCGTCGATGTCGGCCGGCCGCCCGCGCGGCCCCACCGATCCATCCGTCATCCCTGCAGGGTACCGGCCCGGCCGACGCGCCGGCGTCAGCCCCGCGGCATCCGCATGCCC
>DMUE01000027.1:1349-4923 GCA_003476465.1 Microbacterium sp.
AACTATGGGCAGGCGATCCCGATGAGGGGCGGTCTCGTGGTCGACACCTCGCGCGCCCGCACGATCATCGGCATCCATGGGGACACGATCACGGCGGATGCCGGGGCTCCCATGAACGCGCTCGAACAGGCCGCGCGCGCCGAGGGCAAGCAACTGTGGATGTACCCCTCGACCGTGCACTCGTCGATCGGCGGGTTCCTCGGCGGCGGATCGGGAGGAACGGGCACGATCGCGCATGGCAGCAACGATATGGGCTTCGTCGCGGCGCTCGACGTGGTCACGCCCGTCCCAGGCGGGGTGCTCCGGCATGTCGAGGGCGACGAGGCGCTGGGGTACGTGCACAACTACGGCACGGCCGGCATAATCGCGCGGGCGACGGTCCGGCTCGAGCCCCTGCAGGACTGGCGGGGGCTCTACGCCTCGTTCCCGGATTTCGTGGGCTCGCTCTCGGTGCTGCGCACCCTGGGGCGGCTGCAGCCGGCGCCGCGACTGGTGTCAGCCGACACCCCGCACATCACCGCCCAGCTTCCGCCCGACGATGCGTTCCCCCCGGGGCGCAGCTCGCTGCGCATGATCGTCGACGCGTCACTGGTGGCGACGGCATCCGCCATAATCGAGGGCGCGGGCGGGCGCGTCGAGGACCTGCGCGAGGGAGCCGGGGTCTCGGCGGCGATCTCGGTACTCAGCTACAACCATCCGATCGAGTGGCTGCAGAAGTCCGAGCCGGGGGTGTACTTTCACGTCGAGGTGTCGGGCGACGCCCTCGTCGACCGCATCGACGAGGTGCATGCCGTGTATCCGGGTGGCCAGCTGCACATCGAGGCCGGGCATGCGGTGCCGATCGGGATGCTGGCGGGCGTCTATGAGAGCCCGGATGCCGTGTACGACGGCATCCGGAGGCTGAACGAGCTGGGAGTCGGCGTGCACAACCCGCACCAGTGGAACGTGGACTTCCGGCTGCACGAGACGATGGCGCTCGCGGCGAGCACCGACCCTGCGGGGCTGCTGAATCCCGGCAAGCTCAACCCGGAGTATGCCGGACCGATCAAGGGAGCGATCAGATGACCGCNNTCGGGGCGATCGAGCACCACGGCCCGCACCTCCCGCTGCGCACCGACGCCCTGGTCGCCGAGGCGGTGGCCTCGGCCGCGGTGGATCGGGTGGCGGCATCCGGAATCGACGCCTGGCTGCTGCCGACGATCGAGTACGCCAAGTCGGACGAGCACCACTGGGCGCCGGGGACCCTGTGGATCGAGGGCACCACCCTGCTCGATCAGCTGATCGAGCTGGGCCGGTCGATCGCGATGACACCGGTGCGCACCGTCGCGTTCGTCAACGGGCACGGCGGCAACGTCATGCTGCTGGGATGGGCGAATCGCGAGCTGCGGCGCCGGTTCGGGCTGCGCTCGTTCTCGATGCCTGCCGGCGCAGGCGCCGCGGGCGACGGCCTGGACGGACGGCCCGATGAAATGGGGCAGGGCATCCACGCGGGGTTCGGCGAGACCTCGATCGTCATGCACCTCGCGCCGCACCTGGTGGCACCCGAGATGCCCCCACGCAACGTGCCCGAGAGGATCGCGGGCATGACCCACATCGGCTTCAACCGCAAGCCGGTCATGTTCGGCTGGACGAGCGAGGACTTCGGCCCGACGGGCGTGATCGGCGATGCGACCGGGGCGAACGCGACCGAGGGCAGGCTGATCTTCGAGCGCGGTGTCGACTTCGTCAGCGAGGCGCTGACCGAGATCGACGGCTTCGAGTTCGGATAGGAGATCCCATGCAGACGATGCCGGGTCGACTCATCGTCGACGTGCCGCTCATCGACCGCCGGACCGACCCGGTGCAGTCCGACGCGCCATGGGAGGACCCCGCCGCCCTCGCCGTCGATTGGCTGCCCGGCGCCGACGAGGAGCGGATGCCGATGACCGTCTCGACAGTCGATGCCGAGGGCTTTCCGGGGGCCCGCACCGTTTTGCTCAGCGAGTTCGATGGCGAACGCTTCTTCTTCCACACGGATGCCGCCAGCCAGAAGGCCGCCGACCTGACGGCGAATCCGAAGGTGTCACTCACGATCCTGTGGCCGGGCTTCACCCGCCAGCTCGTGGTGCAGGGCACCGCCGAGATCGCGCCGCCGGACGAGGCGTCGCGCGCGTATGCGACCCGCTCCCCCTACCTGCGCCAACTCGCCTGGCTCAACACGACCGAGAACGCGCGCCTGCCCCGCGCGGAGCGGGAGCAGCGGTGGGCGGCGTTCGCCGCGCAGCACCCCGAACCCGCTCAGCCAGACGGCTGGGTCGGGTATGGCGTCACCCCGCACCGGATGCTGTTCTGGGTCTCACACCCCGGGGCACCCAGCCGCCGCGTGGAGTACACCCGCACCTCCCGGGGCTGGACGCACCGCCACCTGCCCGGCTGACTCACACGGCACGGCCCCTGCCGCCGCGGCTCGCCGAGAAACGTGTCCTCCCGGGACTTGAGCGACCGTCGCTGCCGAGCACGGCTGGTCGGACGATGCGATGCACGGCAGCCCTACACCTTCGGGGGTGGGCGATGCGGGATCGGCCGTGGTGGTCGCGCTCGCCCGGAACTGATCACGGGACCCGCCGTGGGCGCCCCTGCCGAACTTCCGCCGGCTTTGTCGATGCGGATCCGTCGTCCGCTGATCGATGCGGGCCGTACGCAGATCACATAGGGTTTGCCGCCGGGGTTCACCGAGGCCAGGCGGAGCACACCGGATGCTTCGATCTCGGCGTCGGTCGCCGCATCCACGTCCATATCCAGGCGGATGGCCGTCCCGCGTACAACGACGCTCCAGCGGAACTCGCCGTCGTCGCCGTCGACCTCGACCGCCGCTTCCGGGTGCTCGCCGATGACACTCAGCTTCGACCCCTCCGCCGACCGCGCGTACAGCGCCCCGTCGTGCGCGAGGACGTTGAGCGGAAAGACATCCGGCATCCCGTCCGTGCCCGATACAGCCAGGCGCCCGACCGCGGGCTCGCTGAGAAGACGCCAGCACTCCGCGGGGCTCAGGTGTTCGAAGGAGTGCGCCCCCGACACTCCCGGCCGTCCGTTCGATCGCGTCATCGTCGCACACGTCCTCTTCTTCGGCTCTCGTTCGATTCAACTCTCATGGCCCCGGCGACGCTAGGGGTCAAGCGCCCAAAGCGCGGCTGTCGCACCCGGCTAGGGTATCCGCCATGACCGCTGAATCCCGCGTGCCCGTCTCGCTCTCGCTCGATGCTTGGCTGGACCGCCTGTCGCAACGGGGTGGGGAGCCTGGGGGAGGGGCCGCTTCGGGTGTCATGCTCGCCATCGGCGCGGCGCTGCTGCACATGGTCGCGGCCTACACCCCCGAGGACGAGCGGGCCGGGGAAGCAGGCCGGCGTGCGGTCGAGCTTCGCGCGCGGGCTGTGCAGGCTGCCGAGGACGACGGCGTGCGATCGGCGGCCCTCGGTGCGGCCCTCGCGGCCGAGCCCTCCCCCGAGCGGGATGAGCGCATCGCCACGACAGGGACCGCGGGCGCCGAGTCATCCGCCGTGCTCGTCGCGATCGGCGTTGCCCTGGCTGCCGAGTT
>DMUE01000026.1:0-3173 GCA_003476465.1 Microbacterium sp.
GCCGAGTCGGCATGCCGGCTGATCGAGGTCGACTACGAGGTGCTGCCGGCGGTCTTCGACCCCGAGGATGCGCGCTCACCGGGTGCCCCTCTGCTGCACGCCGACCGCACGGCGGCCGACCGGGTGGCCGACTCGTCCCGTAACGTCGTCGCGGCCCTCCACGCCGGGTATGGCGGGGATGTCCATGCCGCCCTGGCCACGAGCGCCGTGCGGGTCGGCGGCACCTGGCAGACGTCGCGGGTCAGTCACGCGCAGCTCGAAACGCACGGGGCGGTCGGCTGGATCGACGACGACGAACGCCTGGTCATCCGCTCCAGCACCCAGGTGCCGTTCCTGACGCGCGATGAGATCGCGCACGTCTTCGATCTGCCGCGCGAAGGCGTGCGCGTTTTCGCGCCGCGGGTCGGCGGCGGGTTCGGCGGGAAGCAGGAGATCTTCACGGAGGACCTCGTCGCCCTCGCGGTGCTGCGCACCGGGAGACCCGTCGCGTACGAGTTCTCGCGCACGGATCAGTTCGAGCGGGCCGCGCTCCGCCACCCCATGCGGATAGCCGTCGAGCTCGGCGCGGACGCCGACGGCACGCTGACCGCGATCAAGCTCGACCTGCTCAGTGATACGGGCGCGTACGGCAACCACGCGATCGGAGTGATGTTCCACGCCTGCTCCGAGTCGATGAGCATGTACCGCGCGCCCGTCAAGCGCGTCGACGCCGAAGCCGTGTACACCAACAACGTTCCCTCGGGCGCCTTCCGCGGCTACGGTCTGGGCCAGGTGCAGCTCGGTATCGAGTCCGCCCTCGACCTGCTCGCCCAGCGCCTCGAGATCGACCCGTTCGAGTTGCGTCGACGCAACGCCGTCCGCTCTGATGAGCCGCTGCTGACGTGGCACGGCGAACCCGAGCCCGATCTGCGCTGGGGCAGCTACGGCCTCGACCAGTGCCTAGATCTGGCGCAGGACGCGCTCCGGCGGGGAAACGGGGTCGCGGCACCCGACGGCTGGCTCGTCGGCGAGGGCATGGCTTCGACCCTGATCGCGACGATGGCGCCCCGCGGTCACGTTGCGCACGCCACCGCCGCCCTCCGCGCAGACGGAACCTACCTGCTGCGCACGGGCACGGCTGAGTTCGGCAACGGCACGACCACCGTGCAGCGCCAGATCGCGGCATCCGTCTTCGGCGTCGACGGATCACGCGTCGTGCTCACCCACGCCGACACCGACGGTGTGGCGCACGACACGGGCGCTTTCGCGTCGGCCGGAACGACCGTCGCGGGCAAGGCCGTGCAGGCCGCGTGTCTGGCGCTCCGGCGTCGGATGATCGGCATCGCCGCGGCGCTCCGCGGGGCAGAAGCGGATGCCTGCGCGTTGCAGTCCGACGGGGTCCTCACCCCGTCAGGGGTCGTGCCCCTCACCGAGGTCGTCGAAGCAGGGGCGGGCGGCAACCCGGAGGGGGTCAGCGCAACGGGCGAGGAGTACGGGGAGGAGCGTTCGCTTGCGTTCAACGTGCAGGCGGTGCGTGTCGCGGTCGACCCGGCGACCGGAACCGTACGCATCCTGCAATCCGTCCACACGGCGGACGCCGGATTCGTGATGAACCCNNTTCGCGGACATTCCCGAAACCGAGGTGTACTTCGCCGACACGAGCGACGACCTGGGGCCGTACGGGGCCAAATCCATGAGCGAGTCACCGTACAACCCCGTCGCACCCGCGATCGGCAACGCGATCGCCCGGGCGCTCGGCAGGCGGCCCTATGTGCAGCCGTTCTCCCGCGACCGCGTCTGGCGGCTGGCCCAGTACGATCACCCTCGAGGGCCGGATCAACGGAAATGCGCCAAGCCAGATCCAGCGGAAATCTGACACACTCGGAGGGCTGAGTTTTGGAGGACCAATGATGGCAGGAGAAGAAGGTTTGGCTGGGGTGCGGGTGCTTGTCACCGGCGGTACCAGCGGCCTTGGCTTGGCGATGGCCCGGGCATTGGCCGGCGCCGGCGCCACCGTCGCTATAACCGGCAGGACGGCCGAGAGTGTTGGAGGATCGGCTGAAGCGATCGGCGGGGCAACCGGTTTTGTTGCCGACGTTCGCGACCAGGCATCCGTTACCGGTCTCGTCGATGCCGTCTGGGACGCTTTCGGCGGCCTCGACATGGTGGTCAACAACGCGGGTCTGGGCATGAAGACGGTCAACCCTGACTTCATGACCCAGCCGAAGGGATTCTGGGAAGTGCCTGTCGACGGTTTCCGTGCCGTGATCGAGACCAACCTCACCGGCTACTTCCTGGTCGCACGCGAGGTCACGCCTCGGATGCTGGACGCCGGGCACGGCCGGATCGTGAATATTTCGATGAACCACTCCACGATGAACCGGAAAGGTTTCGTCCCTTACGGGCCTTCCCGAGCCGGGGCTGAAGCGCTTTCCCGGATCATGGCCGCAGATCTGGCCGACACCCCCGTCAGAGTCAACATGCTTTTACCCGGCGGAGCGACCCGCACAGGGATGCTGCCCTCCGGAATGGAGTTGCCCGCGTCGACGCAGCTGCTCGACCCGGAAGTGATGGCAGGACCAGTTGTGTGGCTGGCATCGAAGGAGGCCGAGGACGTCCACGATGAGCGGATCATCGCAACCGGCTTCGAAGCGTGGCGCCGCCAGCATCTGAACCGATAACTCGTTGGCTGGACCGTGGCCTCCGCGCTGAAAGGATGCGTGCTGCCGCTGCCGGCGTTGAACAGCCGCCTGGGCTGCCGACCGGACCTACGAAACCGGGTCGGCGCAGGGTTTGCTCACGAGCTAGCCCTGTGCGCTGTCATAACGGCGGCGAGCGGCGGCGACATCCGGAAGGTGCTCGTCGGTCCAGCTCGCCAGCACCCGGAACGTCGGCAGCAGGGTCGCCGCCAGTGGGGTCATCGTGTACTCCACCCGAGGCGGTACCTGGGCGTAGTAGCCGCGTTCGACGAGTCCATCGCGTTCGAGCTTGCGCAACCGCTCGGTCAGCACCTTGGGTGTGATGCCCGGGATCAAGGTGCGGATCGCGGAGAACCGGAGGGTGCCGTGCTCGCTCAGGACCCAGAGAATGTGCGAGGTCCATCGGGGCAACAGGATCTCGACGGCCGGGCCGAACGGACAAGGATCCTCGTGCCGCGTCTTCATCGATCTCTTCCCTCGTTGTCTGCGCCTGGA
>DMUE01000026.1:3188-5257 GCA_003476465.1 Microbacterium sp.
CGGCTCGACGCGCTGCTGCGACAGGCCGAGGCGTCGGATCACGCGGGGTTGGACGTCTTCGCCCTGGGTGAGCATCACCGCGCCGACTTCGCAGTGTCCGCGCCGGAGGTGGTGCTCGCGGCGATGGCGGCCCGAACCACCCGGCTACGACTGACCACCTCCGTGACCGTGCTCTCCACCACGGACCCGGTGCGAGTGATGGAGCAGTTCGGCACCTTGGACCAGGTTTCCCACGGCCGGGCGGAGATCACCGTGGGGCGGGGAGCGTTCACCGAGTCGTTCCCGTTGTTCGGCTACGACGTGCAGGATTACGACGACCTGTTCGAGGAGAAGCTACTACTACTGATGCAGCTGCGGGACGACCCGACCCGGCCCTGGCGAGGCCGGTTCCGCACCCCGCTGGAAGGCTTGCACGTGGGCCCCCGGCCGTTGCAAGAGCGGCTGCCGATCTGGATCGGAGTGGGCGGAACCCCGCAGAGCGCGGTGCGGGCCGGGGCGCTCGGGCAGCCGATGTTCCTGTCGCTGTTCACCGGCGCCAACCAGGGGGTGCGCCTGGTCGAGCTGTACCGGCGAGCAGGTCAGTCCGCCGGGCACGGTCCCGGCACGTTGCGGCTGGCGACCGGGGGGCACATGTTCATCGGCAGGGACTCGCGCCGCGCTCAGGATGAGTTCTACCCGTACTACTCCCAGTACATGTCACTGCACCCCGCCTTCCGCGGCGGTATGCCACGGCACGTCTATGACCAGTGGGTCGGGGCGGGGCTGCTGGTGGGCAGCCCGCAGCAGGTGATCGACGGGATCTTGAGCCAGCACGAGCTGCTGGGTTCGGACCGCTTCGTCGGTCAGTTCGACCCGGGCATGCCCGAATCCGCCGCCGATGCGAGCCTGGAGCTTTTCCTCACCGAAGTGCTGCCAGTGGTCAAGGCCGAGACGCGGGCGGATCGTGAGTCCTCGAGCGTGACCGCGTGAAGGTCGCAATCACCGGCGTGGGAAGCTTTGGTACCGCCCTCGCGACGCGCTCGGTCATAGCGGGCAGCACCTTGTCGAGCCGTGGAAGGCACCCGGGTGTGCGCCGGTTCCGTCGGCCCGAGCCTCAACGCGCGGTGCGGTGACCCTGCTTGACCACGACCAGACGATAGGGTGCACCTTCCGCTGACCACCAGCGGTGGCGCACCCCGCCCGGATAGTAGGCCGAGGCTCCGGCCCCGAGCGGACGACGCTCGTCGTCGAGCTCGATCAGAATGGTCCCTTCCACGACGTAGAGGAACTCGTCTTCGGCGTGCACGAAGAACTCGCCCGGCGAAGATCGCTCGTCGGTCACCTCGAGCGGATGCAGTGGGCGACCACCGTGCGCGAGCATCCGCGCCGAACCGGCGGCGAAGCCCTCCGCGACGCCGCCCTCGCCCCGGTGGTGTATCTCGACCTCCGGGTGCGGCGCGGCTTCGGCGTCGGNNGACAGGCTCGGCTGCGCGAGACCCCGCTCCAGCTGGCTGAGGAACGGATGCGAGAGGTCGGTGATCTCGGCGAGACGAACCAACGTCATGCCCCGTGCGTGTCGCACGCGTCGAATCGACGCCCCGAGGCTGGCGTCCTCCGTGCCGGCCCCGGGAGCCGTCGTCGTGGTGTTCGACGCCATGCTGGGCGCCCTGCTAGCTCGGCAGTGCCACGCCGCGGTCCGCCGCGTAGTCCTTGACGCGGTCGATGTACGCTGCGCGGCGCTCCGGGGTCAGCCACGACGCCTCGAACGAGTTGATGGCCAGCTGAACGAGCTCGGTGTGCGACAGTCCGGCCTGCTCGGCGAGGGCGATGTAGTTGTCGCCGACGTAGGCGCCGAAGTAGGCGGGATCATCGGAGTTGATCGTGACGCGCAGCCCCGCCCGCAGCAGGCTGACGATCTCGTCCGCCTTCATCTGCTCGGTGACGAACGAGTTCGAGACCGGACAGCAGGTGAAGCCCAGACCGCGCTCCTTGGCCATCGCCACGAGCTCCGGGTCTTCGACGATGTTCGTGCCGTGGTCGATCCGTTCCACCCGGATGTCCTCGAGCACCGTCCGGATGTTGTCGATCGA
>DMUE01000037.1 GCA_003476465.1 Microbacterium sp.
CCCGCCAAGATCCTCTGGCTGGCCAGACTCGAGCACCGATTCCACGCCTGGCGAGAGCAGCGCGCCCGGCGCCGAGGCCTGAGCGCCAGCATCGTCCCGTTCCCGGGATACGGCGGTGAGGGATGGGTCCGCGTCGTCGGACGCGTTCTGATCGTCCCTCCCCCCGCAGATACGAAGCCGGGCGAGATCAGCAGCCTGCGCGGCTGGCGCAGTTTCGTCAGCATCCCGGTCGGATACTCCGAGGTGAAGATCACGATAAACGGACGGACGCACACGGTCGTCTCGGATCGAGGCGGCGTCGTCGATACGGTCCTCGAGGCTCGACTCGAACCCGGATGGCAGACCGTCGATCTCTGCGTCGAAGAGGGCGAACCGGTCGAGNNGTGCGCAGCCATCCGGGAGCTCCGATGATCTACCTCTCCACCGGCGCGTGGAACATCGCGCCGACCCTCACCCGCTTCCTCTCCCGCCACCTCTTCCCGCCCGGGGGGATCCTGCTGACCGACTGGGGTCCGACGCACGACCGCTGGTTCCGGAGCGGCCGCGAGCACAAGCTCGACAATCTGCGTCGCCTGGCAACGGAATTCCCGCAGGTGCAGTGGTTGCTGATCGGGGACGACGGGCAGCACGACGAGGCGATCTATACCGAGTTCGCCAAGGAGAACCCGGGGCACGTCGCCGCAGTGGCCATCCGGCGCCTCTCCACGACCGAGGCCGTGCTGGCCGGTGGTCGCCAGACGGTCGACGACCACTCCGATGCGCAGGCCCCGTGGGTTACCGCCTCGGACGGTGCCGGCATCCTCCAGCTCCTCGAGCAGGCGGGCGTGGTCTGAGGCGCGGACCCGAGCAGCCGGTGCCGTCAGGGCAAGCCCGGCGTAGGGTTTGAGGCATGTGCGGACGATTCGCGGTGACACGACCCCCGAGCGAGCTGGCCGCGCTCCTTGGGGTGGACACTGTGGGCGAAGACCTGCCGGAGCCCTCCTACAACATCGCCCCCACGGATCGTGCGGGGATTGTGCTGGATTCGGCCCGGACCGACCCCCCGACCCGGCGCCTGGAGACCGCCCGATGGGGCCTCGTTCCCAGCTGGGCGAAGGATGTCTCGATCGGTTCACGTGCCTTCAACGCTCGGTCTGAGGAGGTCGAGGGCAAACCCATGTTCCGCGGCGCTCTCGAGAAGCGCCGCGCCATCGTGCCGGCATCCGGCTACTACGAGTGGAAGGTGACGGAGGAGGGCAAGCAGCCGCGCTTCATCCACCCCGCCGACGGCTCGCCGCTGCTGATGGCCGGGCTCTACGAGTGGTGGAAGAACCCGGCGGTCGCCGACGGCGAACCCGCCCGATGGGTCCTCAGCTTCACGATCCTCACGCGGGACTCGATCGGTGACCTCGGCTCGATTCACGATCGCATGCCGCTGTTCGTCGATGCGGATCACGCCGAGGCCTGGCTGGACACCGACACCGGCAACGTCGGCGACGTGCTCGACGCCCTCATCGACGCCGCGCCATCCGTCGCCGCCACGCTCGAGAACTACGTCGTCGGCCGAGCCGTCGGCAACGTCCGCAACGACGGCCCCGAACTGATCGAGCCCGCAGAGCCCATCGCCGGCTGAGCCACCGAGCGCGCCTGACGCCTCGCGGTTCGGAGTTCACTCCGCGATCTGGCCCGTTCAGCAGCCGCTGCAGGGCACAGCCCCCTCCGTCGCTGTACTCAGGCGCAACGCGACCACGCGGGCCGCGGCCTCATCCAGTCGCTCAGCGCTCAGCGCACCGGATGCCACGGCCGCCGCAATCCCGTCGATAACCCCGTTCGCGCGATCGACCGAGGAATACCCCACCCCCAGCACCATGTCGTTTCCCGCGACGAGCGCCGCGACGGCATTCGCCACGGGGTCTCGATAGGCGGGCACCCCGGACGCCTCGAGCATCGCCAGGTCATCGGTGATGGCGACCCCGGTGAACCCGAGCTCCTCGCGCAGGATCTGGTGCCACGCGACGGAAAGCGACGCCGGCTCGGCATCGACCGCGGTATAGGCGAGATGCCCGAACATCACCAGCTGCGCACCCGCGTCGATGCCCGCATGAAAGGGCAGAGCCTCACTCGCACGCCATGCATCCAGCGACGTCGTCGTCGAGGGGATGGTGCGGTGCGAGTCGCCGGAAGCGGCGCCATGTCCCGGAAAGTGCTTGAGTGTGGAGTCGACGAACGGTGTCTCGGCCGAGACGGCGGCGGCCACGCGGGACGCCGCCGCGGCGGCATCGGTTCCGAGAGAGCGACGGAAGATGAAGGAGCCCGGGTCGTCGGTGTGATCCGCGACGATCCCGAAGTTGACGTCCATGCCCGCCCGCTCGACCAGCGCTCCGCGACCCGAGAATGCGGAGGCCGTCGCCTCCGGCGGCGCCGCCTTCAGCGTGAGTGACGACGCGAAGTCGTCCCACTTCAGGCGGCGCACATCGCCGCCCTCCTGGTCCACGGCGACCAGAGCGGGAAGCGCCGGGTC
>DMUE01000040.1 GCA_003476465.1 Microbacterium sp.
TCCGCGCCGCCCCGGACGTCCAGGTGGAGCTCCCCTGCGACGCCACTGAGTTCTTGCTCTGTGAGGGCGCCCGCCGAACGCAGCAGCGTCAGGGCGACGATCGGTGCGGCACGCTGGCCTCCGTCGAGCATCTTCAGGGCGACCGTGGTGCCGTCGGGCGCGACGGCAACCTGCAGCCCCTCCGCACCGAGCTTGGCGAAGACCCCCAGACGTTCGCCGATCATCGTGTCCGACTGGCCCGGCCCCGCTATCGTCCAGGGGTTTTCGAGCACCGCGCGCACCACGCTCGAGGCGTGCCGATGCAGCGCGAACGGCGAGCCTTCGGATACCGTACCCATGCGGTGAATCGCTCGTGCGAGGCCGGTCAACGTGACCGCGTGCACCGGGGCACCGCATCCGTCGACCACACTGGCCTGAACTTTCGCCCCGGTCAAGCGCTCGATCGTTCTGAGCAGGTGCCTCTGCAGCGGGTGCTCCAGGTCGAGATAGTTCTTCGTGTCCCAGCCGTTCGCGACACAGGTCAGCAGCATCGCCGCATGTTTGCCGGAACAGTTCATGCGGATCGGCGTGGCTGGGTCAGCCTCGCGAATCTGGCGGTCACGCGTCTCGGGGTCGGCGGCTCTCGCGGGCGGGCAGGCCAAGGCCGCCTCGTCGAGCCCCGCCCGAGCGAGGATGTCCCGCACGACGGCGACGTGACGGTCGGTGCCCGCGTGGCTCGCGGTGGCGAGGCCGAGGCGCTCGCCGTCGAGTTCGGCGCCGGCCGTCAGCATCCCCACCGCCTGGAGGGGCTTCAGGCTCGACCGCGGCAGCACGGCAGCGTCCGCATCCCCGAACGATGCGCGCACGGTGCCATCCGGTGCGAGCACCACGGCGATCCCGCTGTGCCGGGATTCGATGAAACCGCCCCGATCGACCACGGCGAGTTCGACGGCGCCCGCGACCGAGAGGGATTTCGTCACCGGCTCAGCCTAATCCTGTGCACACCCGGGCCAACGAGAGTTCGGAATCGTGCTCGAGATCCGTCGGTCATCGAGCAGTCGCACCAGACCGTTCGGGATGGCGGGATACGGCGAATGCGTGCTCTCGCGGGCGCACCCGGCGCGGTCCATCGGGCACCGTGGCACACTTCCCTTATGAACGGCGAGCACCGATACCGCGTCGCGACGACCTGGACGGGCGACCGCGGAACAGGAACGAGTGGATATCGGGACTACGACCGAGCCGTGACGGTCGAGGTCGACGGAAAACAGAGGCTCGAGGCCTCTGCTGATCGCCCGTTCCGCGGCGACCCGGCCAAGTGGAATCCGGAAGACCTGCTCGTCGCGGCGCTGTCCGAATGCCATCTGCTCAGCTACCTGCACGCGTGCGTCACGCTCGGGGTGGTCGTCGTGGCCTACTCCGACGCGGCGGAGGGCACGATGACCCTCGACGGGCGCGGCGGCGGGGCCTTCGCCGAGGTGGTCCTCCGGCCGCGCGTCATGATCGCGGACGACTCCATGCTCGATAACGCGCGGCGGGCGCACGATCTCGCCCACGAGTGGTGCTTCATCGCGAACTCGGTCAATTTCCCGGTGCGGCACGAGGCGGTCATCGAGGTCGCCGGCTGAAGGGATGCCTCAGAGACGCTCGTGGGGGAGCGCCCGCCTGATCTTCTCGACGGCTCCCTGAGGCGGTGCCTCATTGTAGACACCCGCGAGCTCCTGGCCCGTCAGGGCATGGATCGCGGCCATGATCTCATCGGTTGCTCCGCGCCGGGCGCGCCCCGACTCGGGCGCGCCGTGGGGCGAAAGATCCAGCGGAGCCCCGAACCGCACGGTGACGCGGCTCCGGAGCGAGGGCATCCGCGCGCCGACCGGCATGACCTCCTCGGTGCCGATCAATCCGACGGGAACCACGGGTGCCCCCGTCTGCAGGGCCAGGAACGCCGCTCCAGTGCGTCCGCGATAGAGGCGTCCATCGAGCGAGCGGGTGCCTTCCGGGTAGAGGGCGACGGCCCGGCCGTCCGCGAGGAGGGCCCGTTGCTGCTCGAGGGCATCGAGGGCGGCTTGCCCGGCACCGCGCTGAACGGGCACAGCCCCGATCGAGGCGAAGAACTCTCGGGTGAACCATCCCGAGACCCCCGTGCCCTCGAAGTACGAAGACTTGGCGAGGAAGTGGACGGGGCGCGGCGCCACGACCGGGATGGCGATGGAATCGATGAACGAGAGATGGTTGCTCGCGAAGATCACCGCGCCCTTGCGCGGAACGTTCTCGCGTCCCTCGATGATCGGACGGTAGACCAGGCGCGCGAGCGGGGCGATGACGGTGCGACCGATTCCGTAGGTCCACCCCATGTCATCCAGCGCGGCGCCCTCATCGCGCCGAGTCGCATCACCTGCGGGCGAGCTCGCGGGTTCCGGCTGTTCGGCGGTCATGGGCCGAGGGTAGCGCGGCGCGCATGCGCACCGCGGCATGCGGAGCCGTTGCCGGTGCGTTCAGGTGAGTCAAAGGAATCTCCGACAGGATGGATGCTTCTCCCCGAACAGCATCGAGGTCTTTTCGTGCGCATTCGTCCCCTCGCCGCACTGTCGGCAATCGCTCTGTCCGCTCTGGTTCTGGCAGGCTGCTCCGGATCGGGCACGCCCGACGCGTCCGCTTCGGGCGGGGGCGATGCGCTCTGCAATGCGGCCGCACCCGCGGGCGAAGCATCCGACTCCGTCACCGTCGACGGCGAGGCGGGCGCGGTCTCGACCGCGACGTTCGAGCCCGGGCTCGAGGTCGAGGAGCTTGAGCGCACAGTCGTCTTCGAGGGCGACGGTGACGCCCTGGCGGACGGCGACTACGTCCAGTACGCGCTCAGCGCCTTCTCGGCAGACACAGGGGAGCGTCTGGGTGACATCGGCTATGCCGAGGCCGAGATCCTGCCCTCGGTCGTGACGAGCGACTCGAACTTCGGCCAGATCATGGGTTGCGCGAACATCGGTTCGCGGCTCGTGCTCGCGTTTCCCGCAACCCAGTCCGAGACGGGCACGCCGACGGCGGCCGAGGTGTACATCGTCGACGTCCTCGGTGTCACTCCGACGGCCGCGTGGGGTGCCGATCAGGCTCCGGCCGACGGGTTCCCGGAGGTCGAGCTGGCCGAGGACGGCGCGCCGGCCATCACCCTGCCCGACACGGATGCTCCGACCACGGTCGACATCGAGGTGCTCAAGCTCGGAGACGGCGCGACGGTGGAACCCGGCGACACCGTCCTCGTGCAGTACACGGGCGTGAAGTGGTCGGACGGTACGGTGTTCGACTCCAGCTGGGACCGGGGCGCGCCGGCGCAGTTCTCCACGACGGGTGTCGTGGACGGATTCCGGCAGGCACTCGAGGGTCAGACGGTCGGGTCGCAGGTACTCGTCGTCATCCCGCCGGAGTTCGGTTATGGCGCCGTCGAGGGCAACGAACTGCAGGAAGAGACCCTGGTCTTCGTCGTCGACATCCTCGCAACGCAGCGCGCCGTGGGCTGATCCCGGCCGGTCCTCCCCTCGGCAGGCTCGGGGAGCGTGACCGAGCGCGTCTCCCGGCCGCTGAGCCTGTCGAAGCGACCGCGTGCGGTGGTCGGTAGGCTGACCGGATGCGCCGCGTGCTGATTCTTGGTTCCACCGGGTCGATCGGGACACAGGCGCTCGATCTCATCCGCGCCCAGCCCGGACGGTACGACATCGTCGGTCTCGCGGCCGGCACGGACCGGACGGCGATGATGGCCCAGGCCACCGAATTCGGCGTCGAGCACACTGCGCTGGGTGCCGCGGAGGCCGAACAACTCGTTCGGGAGGTCGAGGCCGATGTCGTCCTCAACGGCATCACCGGGTCCGCCGGCCTCGGCCCGACGCTCGCAGCGCTGGAGTGCGGGCGCACCCTCGCTCTCGCNNGTGCGCAGGCTGGTGCTCACCGCATCCGGAGGTCCGTTCCGGGGTCGCACCCGGGAACAGCTCACCCGGGTCACGCCCGCCGAGGCGCTCGCACACCCGACCTGGAACATGGGCCGCGTGGTGACGACGAACTCAGCCACCCTCGTCAACAAGGGCCTCGAGGTCATCGAAGCACACCTGCTGTTCGGCGTCCCGTACGAAGACATCGAGGTCGTCGTGCATCCGCAATCCATCGTCCACTCGATGGTCGAGTTCGTAGACGGTTCGACCCTCGCTCAGGCATCACCACCGGATATGCGCCTGCCGATCGCGCTCGGCCTGGAGTGGCCGCATCGCCTCGCGGGTGCCGGGCGCCCCCTCGATTGGACCGCCGCGACCGCATGGACGTTCGAGCCCCTCGACGAGATCGCCTTCCCCGCAGTAGCGCTGGCCAAGCAGGTTGGCCGTGCGGGTGGCACCTACCCCGCTGTCTACAATGCCGCGAACGAACAGGCCGTGGAGGCATTCCACGAGGGTAGCTTGCCGTTCATGGGCATCGTCGACACCGTCGCCCGGGTCATCGATGCACACCAAGCCCCCCAGGCGCTCACGCGGGCGAGCCTCGCGGATGCCGAGGCCTGGGCGCGCCGGCTGGCCGACGCTGAGATCTCGGCGGCGAACTGACCCCGCCGACGCACGCGATCAGTCCGTGTACGGGACGGACCAGCGCGGATCGGGCACGGGCCACCCCCGCGCGCGAAGCGCCCGCCGGGCGAGCTCGCGGGCCGAGTACGGCGTCCGGACGCCGCGGATGTCGCGATAGTCCTGATGCCCCGGACCCGCCCAGAGGATCGCGTCACCCTCGCCGACCATGTCGACGGCGGCCTCGATGGCACGCTCCGGCGGCGA
>DMUE01000073.1 GCA_003476465.1 Microbacterium sp.
ATGGCCGATGCCGACGTCGACGGCCAGCACATCACGACGCTGCTGCTGACCCTCCTGTTCCGTTACATGCGCGGGTTGATCGAGGCCGGATATGTCTATCTCGCGCAGCCGCCGCTGTATCGGATCAAGTGGTCTAACTCGGCGCATGAGTACGTCTACAGCGATCGTGAGCGCGACGCCCTCCTCACCGCCGGGCTCGCCGAGGGCAAGCGCATCCCGAAGGACAACGCGATCCAGCGCTATAAGGGTCTCGGCGAGATGAACGACAAAGAGCTGTGGGAGACCACGATGGACCCGCAGACCCGCACGCTGCTTCAGGTGACGATCGAGGACGCCGCAGCCGCCGACGAAATCTTCTCCACGCTGATGGGGGAGGACGTCGAGTCCCGACGCACTTTCATTCAGCGCAACGCCAAGGACGTCCGCTTCCTCGACATCTAGCGTCACCCGCTGAGATCTCGACGACCCTGACGCAGATGAGAAGAAGACGACATGACTGACGAAGACCGCCCGGATCTCACGCCGGTGCACGATCACGGCCGGATCGACCAGGTCGACCTGCAGTCCGAGATGCAGCGCAGCTACCTCGACTACGCGATGGCGGTCATCGTCGGTCGCGCCCTGCCCGACGTGCGCGACGGACTCAAGCCCGTGCACCGCCGTGTGATCTACGGCATGTACGACGGGGGATTCCGTCCGGACAAGGGCTTCTCCAAGTGCGCTCGCGTCGTCGGCGAGGTCATGGGTCAGTACCACCCGCATGGCGACTCGCCCATCTACGACGCCCTCGTTCGTCTCGTGCAGCCCTGGTCGCTGCGCTACCCGCTGGCCGACGGACAGGGAAACTTCGGCTCTCCCGGAAACATGGGCGCGGCGGCCCCGCGATACACCGAGACCAAGATGGCCGCTCTCGCGCTCGAGATGGTGCGCGACATCGAAGAAGAGACCGTCGACTTCACCGACAACTACGACGGCCGTACCCAGGAGCCGACGGTTCTGCCCGCGCGCTTCCCGAACCTGCTGGTCAACGGGTCGGTGGGTATCGCTGTCGGTATGGCAACGAACATCCCGCCACACAACCTGCGCGAAGTCGCCGACGGGGTGCTGTGGTCGCTGGAGAACCCGGATGCCTCGCGCGAAGAACTGCTCGAGGCCCTGATCCAGCGGGTACACGGACCCGACTTCCCGACCGGCGCGCAGATCCTCGGTGTCCGCGGCATCCACGACGCGTATCGTACGGGGCGAGGTTCGATCACGATGCGCGCCGTCGTCTCGGTCGAAGAGATCCAGGGCCGCACGTGCCTCGTGATCACCGAGTTGCCGTACCAGGTCAACCCCGACAACCTCGCGATCAAGATCCGCGACCTCGCCCGAGACGGCAAGATCTCCGGGATCGCCGATATCCGAGACGAGACCTCGGGCCGCACCGGGCAGCGCCTCGTGATCGTACTCAAGCGCGACGCGGTCGCCAAGGTCGTGCTGAACAACCTGTACAAGCACACACAGCTGCAGGAGAACTTCGGCGCCAACATGCTCGCGATCGTGGATGGCGTGCCGCGCACGCTCTCCCTCGATGCGTTCGTGTCTCTGTGGATCTCGCACCAGATCGAAGTCGTCGTGCGTCGCACGACCTACCGTCTACGCAAGGCCGAAGAGCGCATGCATATCCTGCGCGCCTACCTCAAGGCGCTCGACGCGCTCGACGAGGTCATCGCGCTCATCCGCCGCTCCGCATCGGCCGACGCCGCCCGCGAGGGCCTGAAGCAGCTCCTCGACATCGACGACCTCCAGGCGCGAGCCATCCTCGAACTGCAGCTGCGTCGCCTGTCTGCGCTCGAGCGCCAGCAGATCGTCGACGAGGCCGAGAAGATCACGGCGCAGATCGTCGAATTCCAGGACATCCTCGCGAACCCGATGCGACAGCGGACGATCGTCCGGGACGAGCTGACCGAGATCGTCGCGAAGCACGGCGACCACCGCCGCACCGAGATCATGATGGGCTTCGACGGCGACATGTCGATGGAAGACCTCATTCCCGAAGAGGAAATGGTCGTCACCGTCACGCGCGATGGGTACATCAAACGCACTCGCAGCGACAACTATCGCGCACAGCACCGCGGTGGCAAGGGCGTAAAGGGTGCGCAGTTGCGCGCGGATGACGTCGTGGAGCACTTCTTCGTCACGACGACCCACCACTGGTTGCTCTTCTTCACGAACAAGGGCCGCGTCTACCGTGCCAAAGCGTACGAACTGCCCGAGGCCGGACGGGACGCCAAGGGGCAGCACGTCGCGAACCTGTTGGCGCTGCAACCGGGCGAAGAGATCGCACAGGTTCTCGACATCCGGGACTACAGCGTCGCCACCTATCTCGTGCTCGCGACACGAGGCGGTCTGGTGAAGAAGACCCGCCTGACCGAGTACGACACCAACAGGCAGGGTGGCATCATCGCCATCATCCTGCGCGAGGGCGATGAGCTCGAGAGCGCTCTGCTGGTCGAGGCGGATGACGACATCCTGCTGATCTCCCGCCGTGGCATGTCCCTCCGCTTCACGGCCGACGACGACGCCCTGCGTCCTATGGGACGCTCGACCGCGGGCGTCAAGGGCATGTCCTTCCGCGGCGACGACAGCCTGCTCTCCGCGAGTGTCGCCCCCCAGAACGGTGGAGCGGCGGGTAATTACGTCTTCGTCGTCACCGACGGCGGCTACGCCAAGCGCACCGCCGTGGCGGAATACCGCGGCCAATCGCGTGGCGGACTGGGCATCAAGGTGGCCAGATTGAGCGACGATCGTGGGGTTCTCGCCGGGGGTCTGATCGTCGGCGAGGACGACGAGGTCTTGGTGGTTCTTGCCAGCGGCAAGGTGGTACGCTCCTCCGTGGCCGAGGTGCCCGCCAAGGGTCGCAACACGATGGGTGTCGTGTTCGCCCGTCCTGGAGGCGACGACCGGATCATCGCGATCGCCCGTAACGGGGAGAGGAGCGTCGACGTGGAGCAGCCGGTCGAACCCATCCCCACCGACATCGCCGAGTCGACACCTGTTACGCCCACGGAAGAGAGTTCTGACGAATGAGCACCGTTGCCGACAAGCTGGCCAAGAAGTCGAGCCGACAGGGCAGCTCGAAGCAGGTGCGGCTGCGCCTGGTCTACATCGACTTCTGGTCGGCGGTGAAGCTGTCGTTCCTCGCCGCCGTCGCCATCGCGATCGTCACGGTCGTGTCGTTCTTCCTGACGTACATGATCCTGCAGGCCACCACGCTCATCGCGAGGTTCGACGAGTTCTTCCAGACGTTCTCCGAGAACGGGGCGCGGATCTCCGACATCGTCGGCCTGCCGCAGGTCATGGCGTTCGCGGCTGTGGTCGCGATCCTCAACCTGATCGTCGTGACGGTGCTCGGAGCCGTGGTCGCCGGTATCTACAATCTTGCCGTGAAGGTCACCGGCGGTCTCCTGGTCGGCTTCACCTCCAACTGAGGCACGCGGGTGGGCGGTCAGACAAGACCCGTTGTGCCCAGCAGCGATCCGATCAGCCAGGTCGTCGCCAGAGCGAGCGAGCCGCCCACGATGAGACGGATGACCGCGAGACCCCGTTTGGCCCCACCGAGCGCTGCCGAAACCCAGCCTGTGACGGCGAGGGCCACGAGGACGGCGAAGAAGGTGATCGGCACCCGCAATCCCGGAGGCGGAAGCAAGATCGCGAGCAGCGGCAACAGCGCTCCGAGGGTGAAGGCGACGGCGGAGGACAGGGCCGCCTGCCAGGGGCTGACGAGATCGTCCTGATCGATGTGCAGTTCGACCTCGAGATGGGCGGCAAGGGCGTCGTGGTCCGTCAGTTCCGTCGCAACCTGCCGGGCGGTCTGGTCCGTCAGACCCCGGGCGCGATAGAGGCTGACGAGTTCTTCGAACTCTTCTTCGGGCATGTCCCGCAACTCGGCCGTCTCTCTCGCGATCAGCGCCCGTTCGCTGTCGCGCTGGCTGCTTACGGAGACATACTCGCCGAGAGCCATCGAGATCGCGCCACCGACCAGTCCCGCGACTCCGGCCGCGAGCAGCGCCCCCGAGTCGGTTGTGGCGCCCGCCACACCGACCACCAGCGAGGCGACCGANNTGGTTCGTCCGTCATGCCTCTAGTCAACCCCTTCCGTCACTCCTCGACCACCGCCGCGCGGCGCGAGACGCGATTCGCGCCGAGCGCGGCGGTCGGGTACAGTCTTGGAGGTTGCGGGGCTATAGCTCAGGCGGTTAGAGCGCTTC
>DMUE01000047.1 GCA_003476465.1 Microbacterium sp.
CACTTCGACTCGATGCTCGCCAAGCTCACCTGCCGTGGGCGTGACTTTCCCGCCGCCGTGGCGCGGGCGCGGCGAGCGCTGGCCGAATTCCGGATCCGCGGAGTCTCGACCAACATCCCATTCCTCCAGGCCGTGCTCGATGACCCCTCCTTCGCCGCCGGAGACATCACGACATCCTTCATTGACGAGCGCCCCCAACTCCTGCGCGGTCGCGAATCGCAGGACCGCGGTACGCGCCTGTTGAACTGGCTCGTCGACGTCACCGTGAACAAGCCGAACGGCGAGAACCCGCTGTCGATCGACCCGGCCAGCAAGCTGCCGGTTGTCGATCTCGGCGCGCCCGCACCGGACGGTGGCCGGCAGCGCCTGCTCGAGGTGGGACCGGCGGGGTTCGCCCGGATGCTGCGGGAGCAGAAGCCGCTCGCCGTCACGGACACGACCTTCCGGGATGCTCACCAGTCGCTGCTCGCGACCCGGGTGCGTACACGGGATCTCGTCGCCGTGGCACCCTACGTCGCCCGGCTCACGCCGGGTCTGTTCTCGGTGGAGGCATGGGGTGGGGCGACCTACGACGTCGCCCTGCGGTTCCTCGGTGAGGATCCCTGGGAACGACTCGAGCGCGTGCGCGAAGCGCTCCCCAATGTCCCGATCCAGATGCTCCTGCGCGGTCGCAACACCGTCGGCTACACGCCGTATCCCACCGAGGTCACAGACGCATTCGTCCGCGAGGCCGCCGCGAGCGGCGTCGACATCTTCCGCATCTTCGATGCTCTCAACGATGTCGCCCAGATGCGTCCCGCGATCGACGCGGTTCTGGAGACCGGATCGACCGTGGCCGAGGTCGCGGTCTGTTACACCGGCGACCTGCTCAACCCGAAAGAGGACCTCTACACGCTCGACTACTACCTGCGCCTGGCGGAGCAGATCGTCGACGCCGGCGCACACGTCCTCGCGATCAAGGACATGGCGGGACTCCTGCGTCCCGCCGCCGCCTCTCGCCTGGTCTCCGCGCTGCGCGCGCGCTTCGACCTGCCGGTGCACGTCCACACGCACGACACCCCGGGCGGTCAGCTCGCGACGCTCCTCGCCGCCAGCGCGGCGGGTGCGGATGCTGTGGATGCCGCATCCGCCCCGATGGCCGGAAGCACGAGCCAGCCGTCGCTGTCGTCGCTCGTCGCGGCGCTCGCGCACACCGAGCGCGACAGCGGGCTGGACCTCGATGCCGTCGCGGACCTGGAGCCGTACTGGGAGGCCGTGCGCCACCTGTACGCCCCCTTCGAGTCCGGCCTGCCGGGGCCCACAGGACGCGTCTACCGCCACGAGATCCCCGGCGGGCAGTTGTCGAACCTGCGGCAGCAGGCGATCGCCCTGGGGCTTGCGGACGACTTCGAACTGATCGAGGACATGTATGCGGCGGCGAACGGCATCCTCGGCAGGATCCCCAAGGTCACGCCCTCGTCCAAGGTCGTGGGCGACCTGGCGTTGCACCTCGCGGCGGTGAAGGCCGATCCGGCCGACTTCGAGGCGAACCCGCAGAACTACGACATCCCCGACTCCGTCGTCGGATTCATGGCCGGTGAACTGGGCGAGCTTCCCGGCGGTTGGCCGGAGCCGTTCCGCTCGGCGGTGCTCTCGGGGCGCGACGTGAAGATCGAGGTGGAGCCCGTGGCCGCCGCCGATTCCCGGGCCCTGGCGGGAGCACCGCAGGCGCGGCGCGAGGCCCTCAACCGCCTTCTCTTCCCCGCACCGGCGCGGCAGTTCGAGCAGGTCAGGGACGTCTTCGGAGATGTCTCGCTGCTGGACACATCCGGCTACCTGTACGGCCTCGTCCCCGGCGAGGAGCACTCCGTCGAGATTCAACGCGGCGTGCGCCTGCTCGTCGGCCTGGAGGCCATCGGGGAAGCCGACGACAAGGGCATGCGCACGGTCATGACAACTATGAACGGGCAGCTGCGGCCGGTCTTCGTGCGTGACCGAAGCATTGCCGTCGAAGCGCGGCAGGCCGAGAAGGCGGATACGTCGAAGCCCGGCCAGGTGGCCGCGCCCTTCTCCGGAGTCCTCACCCTCAAGGCGTCCGTGGGCGATTCGGTACAGGCGGGCCAGCCGGTCGCTTCCATCGAGGCGATGAAGATGGAAGCCGCCATCACCTCACCCGTCGACGGAGTCGTGGAACGCCTCGCAATAGGCCCCACACAGCAGGTCGAGGCGGGCGACCTTTTGCTCGTGGTGCGTCCCGCGCAGTAGCCTGGGGCGAGTCCCAGCCCCTCGTTCTGCAAGATCCGGAGTACCAGTGACGCCTCACGGCAATGATCCGAGCGCCGCCGCCGATCCGGACAACGGAATCCTCGAGGGAGCTCCCTCCGTCGAGACGTCGGGCATCGGACTGCTCGGCACCCAGACGGCGCACGTGAACATCGCGCCGCCGTCCGAGGAAGAAGACGACGACATCGTGGAGGGCGACATCGCCTTCGACGGCGCGGCCTTCGCCGGCGGGATCGTCGCGATCGAGCTGCCCTCTGCTCGTGCGGCAGAAGAAGAAGCGGCAGCGGGCGTCGCGCCGGATCGGGGCGCGGGGGCGGATGTCGCGCCGGACCAGGGCGAGCCGACCGATCCGGGTCCTGAACCGACAGGTGTCGAAGAGATCGACGCCGTGAACGAGTCGCAGCAGGCCGAGGAGGCTTCGTCGCTCGAGGCGGCGGATCCGGTCGCCGCACCGGTCTTCGATGCGGCAACCGCCCGGCGGAGGGCGGCGACCGCCCCGGTGACCCCGGCATCCTCGCTCGAGTCGCCGAGGGGCTCGGAACGCCGGCAAGCACCGGCCGCCGCGCGCCCGGCCTCCGCTGGTGCTGGTGCTGGTGNNCGACGCCAGCGGAGACATCGACACGGAGCCGGCGCTCCCTCGTCTGGACGAGAAGGAGATTTCCATGACCGATCGAAGCGACCGCGTGGCGGCACCCGCCGAGGGGCGGGACCTCGCCCGCACCCCACCGGCGACGTCTCCGGCATCCGTGCCCGTTTCGCGTCGCATCGGAGAGCTCTCGGATGTCGCCGAGCGCGAGACATCCGATCTGCTCACCGCGGAGCGACTTCTCGACCCGGCGCACGTCGCCCGACCCGAGCCGGAGGGGGGCTGGCAGCACCTGCTCTATTCGATCACCGGCGGCAAGGTCAACATGGGAGACGGCAAGCGGGCCCGCGCGCGCAAGGCGTTGGACCGGCGGATCGCCGCGACCCTGCCCGGCAGCGGCGCCCGATTCGTCGCCGTCGTGTCGCGCAAGGGCGGCGTCGGCAAGACCACGATCACGACCCTCCTGGGCCAGGCCCTCGCCGACGCGCGCGATGATCGCGTGATCGCCGTCGATGCCAACCCCGATCGGGGCACGCTCGCCGAACGTATCGCGCGGCACAGTGGCCGCACCGTCCGTGACCTGGTTCGCGAGCGGGACAACCTGCGCGGCTACAACGATGTGTCCGCGATCGTCGCGCGCGACCAGACCCGCCTCGACGTGCTCGCCTCCGACAGCGACCCGCGCATAGCCGAGGCGTTCAGTGGCGATGAGTACCGGGCAGTGGCGGATGTCG
Source organism: Microbacterium sp. (assembly GCA_003476465.1). Taxonomy (GTDB): domain Bacteria; phylum Actinomycetota; class Actinomycetes; order Actinomycetales; family Microbacteriaceae; genus Microbacterium. The sequence continues at coordinate 3,583 of DMUE01000047.1, forward strand.
CGGCCCACTACTACTCGGTCGTGCTGACCGACACCGGAACCGGCATCGTCCACTCCGTCATGGGCGCGACCCTCGAGCGCGCGGACCGCCTCGTGGTGGTCGCCGGGCGCAGCATCGACGAGGCGCGACTGGCCTCCGAGACGCTCACCTGGCTCGAGGCGAACGGGTACGAAGACCAGGTCCGGAGCGCCATCGTCGTCCTCAACATGTCATCGCCGGGTGCGCCCGTGGTGCGTCTGGAAGAGGTCGAGGCCCACTTCCGCACCCGCGTTCGTGATGTGATGCGCATCCCCTACGACCCCCAACTCGCGACGGGCGGTGCGATCGTCTTCCGCGATCTCCAGCCGGCCACCCGCGCCGCGGCCCGCGAACTTGCGGCGCGAGTCGTCGAGGGTCTGCGCTCCGTTTCGTCGGCGGCCTGACACCTCATGGCCGTGCGTGACATCCGGCTCTTCGGCGATCCCGTCCTCAAGACACCCTCGGCCGAGATCGGCGAGATCGACGAGGCCGTCCGGGCGCTCGTCCGCGACCTGCTCGACACCGTCGAACCCCCCGGCCGTGCCGGCGTCGCGGCCCCGCAGATCGGCGTCGGGCTGCGCGCCTTCAGCTACAACATCGACGGCGATATCGGCTACGTGCTCAATCCCCGGCTCGTCGAGGTGCGGGGCGAGCCGGCGCCCGTCCAAGAGGGATGCCTCTCGGTGCCCGGGCTCTGGCACCCCGCGCTTCGGTACCCGTGGGCGCGCGTCGAAGGCATCTACCTCGACGGCAGTCCGGCCGAGCTGGAGGGCGAAGGGCTTCTCGCGCAGGCACTGCAGCACGAAACCGACCACCTCGACGGGACGCTATATCTCGACCGCCTGGCACCCGAGCAGCGTCGCATCGCGATGCGCGAGGTGCGTGAGTCCGCCTGGTTCTAGCGGGGCTGCGCGTTCGTCGTCGCGACCGGATCGCGATACAACGCGGCTCTCGCGGCCGCGGACTCGCTCACGATCACGCTGCGCTCGATGGACATCTTCGGTGTCAGGTGGCCGCCCGCTTCGGTCCACTCGCCCGGGAGGATCGTGAACGCGCGGATCGACTCGGCGGGCGAGACATCCGCGTTCGCCATATCGATAGCACGCTGCACCCCGGCCCGCACGGCGTCGTGCTTCGCGACTTCCGCGAGCGTCATGTCACCGGGGAGCCCGCTGTTCGCGAGCCAGGTGGGCAGCATCTCGGAGTCGAGCGTCACCAGTGCCGCGAGGAACGGCTTCTGATCGACGACGACGCCAACCCGCCCGACGAGCGGGTTGGCGCGGAGGAGAATCCTCGAGTGCGGCGGGAGCGACGTTCTTTCCCCCATCCGTCACCAGGATCTCCTCCTTCCGACCTGTGATCGTCAAGAAGCCCTCTTCGTCGAACGTTCCGATGTCGCCGGTCGTGAACCAGTCGCCATCGAACGCCGCCTCCGTCGCCCCCGGGTTGCGCCAGTACTCGGTGAAGACGTTGATGCCGCGCACCTCAACCTCGCCGTCCTCGGCGACCCGGACGCCGACACCGGGGAGAACGGGTCCTACCGTACCGAACTTCGGCTTCGTGGCCAGGTTGACCGTGGCCAGCGCGGTCGTTTCGGTGGGGCCGTACCCCTCGAGAACGACTATCCCGAGACTCTGGAAGAAGTGCCCGAGTCGCGGTCGGAGCGGAGCTGATCCCGACACCGCGTACTGCACCCGCCCGCCCATCGCCGCGCGAAGCTTGCTGTATACCAGCTTGTCGAACAACGCGAACTTGACGCGGACTCCGAGGGGGATCTTCCTGCGCTCCTGGAGCATCTCGGAGTGTTCGACGGCGGTGCTCGCAGCTGCCCGGAAGATCTTCCCCCGGCCGCCCGCTTCGGCTTTCCGCTGCGCGGAGGTGTAGATCTTCTCGAAAACGCGCGGCACGGCCAGCAAGAACGTCGGCTCGAATGACCCGAGGGCCGGGAGCAGCTGCCTGGTGTCGGGCTGATGTCCCGTCTTCACGCCGGCATGCACGTCGAGTATCGAGATGAATCGCGCGAGCACGTGAGCCGTCGTCACGACGAGCAGCGTCGACGCACCGGGTGCGTGCACGACCTCCTTCAGGGCGAGGGCCGAGTTGCGGGACAGCTCGACGAAGTTGGCGTGCGTCAGCACGCATCCCTTGGGGCGGCCGGTCGAGCCGGACGTATAGATGAGCGTCGCGATGTCGGAGGCTTGCGCGATCCCGCGGCGCCGTTCTATCTCGGCATCAGGTACCGACGCGCCCAGCTCGCTGAGTTCGTCGACCGCCCCGAGGCCCAGTCGCCAGACCTCACGGATGAGCGGCAGATCCCCGCGCACTTCGTCGAGGCGGGCGGCGTGATCGGCGGCTTCGACGATGCACACGACGGCGCCCGAGTCCTCGAGGATCCACTGGATCTGGCTCGGCGAGCTGGTCTCGTAGATCGGCACCATGACGGCCGCCGCGTAGAACAGCGCGAAGTCGACCAGGGTCCACTCGTAGGTCGTGCGCGCGAGGAATCCCACTTTGTCTCCGGGCGCGATGCCGGTGGGCAGTTCCTTCGGCACCGGGCTTTTGTCGCTTCAGGGTTGAGTCTACTCTCACGTGCTGCTCGGTCTCAGGGATGCCCCGGACCGGTAGCGCGCGCCGGCTCGTCGATAGACTGCACGAGGCCGACGGGGCCGCGAAGGGGTGGGGGAGTGCTTTCGATCGGCATCGATATCGGCGGGACGAAGATCGCCGGGGGAGTGGTCGATGAGTCAGGCGTGATCACGAGCGCCCTGCGCATCGCCACGCCCCAGACGCCGCGCGGCATCGAGAAGGCCGTGGCTGCGATGATCTGCGAACTGCCCGGGGAAACGGCCATCCCCCCCGTAGGTCTGGCCGCCGCCGGTTTCATGAACCGCGAACGCACGATCGTGCGCTTCGCACCGAACATCGCCTGGCGTGACGAACCGCTGCGTGATCGGATCGCCGAACTCGCAGGAGTCGACATCGTGCTCGAGAACGATGCGGATGCCGCGGGGTGGGCCGAGTATCGGTTCGGCGCCGGACGGGGACGCGGGTCGGTGGCGATGATCACGCTCGGCACCGGTGTCGGAGGGGCGATCATCATGGATGGTGAGCTCTCCCGTGGTGGAATGGGGATCGGTGGCGAACTCGGGCATGTGCGCTTGATCCCGAACGGTTTGCCCTGCGGGTGCGGGCAGAGCGGATGCCTCGAACAATATGCGTCCGGACACGCGCTGAGACGCGTCGCCGGCGAGATCGCCGAGGCCGAGGCATCCGGAATCGGCGCGGCTCTCGCGGCGCGTCGTGGCGCGGACGGAGAGATCTCCGGAGCGACGATCGCCGACCTCGTGCGTGCCGACGACCCGGGCGCTCTCGAAGCCCTGCGTCGCGTCGCCGTTCCGCTCGGCGAGGCCTGTGGCAGCTTCGCGGCCATCCTCGACCCCGAGATCTTCGTGATCGGCGGGGGAGTCTCCCTGCTCGGCGAACGACTCCTGGGACCCGTGCGGGAGGCCTTCCGCTCGGCCCTGCCGGCCGCAAGCCACCGGACGCTGGCGGAGTTCGCGGTCGCCGAGCTGACGAACGACGCCGGCGTGATCGGGGTCGCCGATCTCGCCCGCCGCGCATACATCCGGGACGGGGAGTGAGCGATGTTCTACTGGCTGATGAAATACATCGTGATCGGTCCGCTCTTGAAGGCGATCTTCCGCCCCTGGATAGTCGGTCAGCGCAACATCCCGGGCGAGGGTGGCGCGATCCTGGCGAGCAATCACCTCTCGTTCGCCGACTCGGTGTTCCTGCCGCTCATGATCGACCGGCGGGTGTCGTTCCTCGCCAAGAGCGACTACTTCACGGGGCGCGGGATCCGCGGATGGGCTACGCGGCTGTTTTTCAANNCCGGTCGTCCCCGTGGTCATGGTCGACACCGACACGATCATGCCGATCGGCACCCGGATGCCCCGGATCGGTCGGGTCGGCGTCGTGATCGGCGAACCGCTCGACTTCTCGCGCTTCGCCGGGCTCGAGGGTGACCGGTACGTGCTGCGGTCGGTGACCGACGAGATCATGGTTGCGCTCCAACGTCTGGGCGAGCAGTACTACGAGGACCTCTATGCCTCGTCGGTCAAGGAGCGCCTCGCCGCTCGGCCCTGATCGCTCCTGTCGGCACCAGGTCGTGCAGCCGGCGGCAACCGGGGCGGGTGCGCACCCGGATAGACTTGCCGGATGCTTCAGCAGCTCGACCCCCTCGATCATTGGCGCGCCCTGCCCATCAAGCAGCAGCCGCAGTGGACCGATCACGAGACGGTCGCGGCCGTCTCCGCCGAGATCGCGGCACTTCCGCCGCTCGTCTTCGCAGGTGAGGTCGACATTCTGCGCGACCGTCTCGCGAGCGCCGCATCCGGCAACGCCTTCCTGCTGCAGGGCGGCGACTGCGCCGAGACGTTCGCGGGCGCGACCGCCGAGCAGATCCGCGACCGCATCAAGACGGTGCTGCAGATGGCGGTCGTACTGACGTACGGTGCCTCGATGCCGGTCGTCAAGATGGGCCGCATGGCCGGTCAGTTCGCCAAGCCGCGGTCGAGCGACACCGAGACGCGCGGCGAGGTCACGCTTCCCGCCTACCGCGGCGATATCGTCAACGG
>DMUE01000100.1:0-906 GCA_003476465.1 Microbacterium sp.
GCGTCATCATCGATCCGGTCTACGAGACCAGGTCGATGGCGGCACTCATCGACCTGGTCTCGTGCGGCGACATCCCGCGCGACTCCACGTGCTCTACGCGCACCTCCGCGGGCAGCCGGCGCTCAACGCCTACAGCGGCCGATACCACTGACCCGGGACAGGCGCTCGGCCCCATGGGCTACTCGGTGCTGCTGCTCGTCGCCCAGGCACACTGGTCGACCCGAGACCAGTGGCTCAGCGCTTGTCGGAAACCAGCCGCACGAGACGGATGTTGTCGCTCTCGTTCATTTCGACGATCGACGGATGCGCGTTGATGAAGTCGGAGAAAGACTTGTAGCCCAGGCCCTTCTCGCTGAACGACGGATCCATCCGCTTGATCAGGTTCTTGATGACCGAGCTGTGCATCCAATCGGCGTCGGTGCGCTCGTGCTCGAGCCGCAGGGCACGCTCGAGCAGGTCTGCGGCCGGGTCGTTCGGGGCCCGGCGACGCTGGCGCACGGGCGCATCGGATGCCGAGGCATCCGGTTTCTGCTGCGGCTTGTCGGTCGGCACCGAGACACCCGGCAGAGCGTCGTAGGCGTCGAACTGATCGCACGCCGCGGCGAGAGACTTCGCCGTCGAGCCCGCGACGCCGACCCCGACCACGAACCGGCCGAGGCGCTTGCAGCGCTGCGCGAGCGGGACGTAGTCGGAGTCGCCGGCCACGATGACGACGTGCGTGAGGTCGGGCAGGCGGAACATGTCTTCGACGGCATCGACCGCGAGCCGGATATCCGCCCCGTTCTTGGCGTAGGCCGCGGCGGGGAAGAGCTGCACGAGATCGACCGCCCGCGCCACGAGCTGGCTGCGGTAGACAGCATTCACGGGTGAGGACCAGTCGGCGTAAGCACGCGTCAGCACCAGCGT
>DMUE01000100.1:945-4957 GCA_003476465.1 Microbacterium sp.
CCGACGCCATCTCAGGCCTCACCCGGGTAGAGGACGCCGATCTGCGTCCGGATCTGGTCGAGGGTCGCCATGATGTCCACCGTCTCGTCGATCGTCAGGATGTCTCCGACGAGGTTGCCCGCGGCGACCAGCCGCTCGGCGGCCAGCGCCTGGTACTGCAGGCCGCGACCCCGCACGTGCGATACGTAGCGTTCGCGAACCGTGCCGTCCGGCGCGGTCAGTCGGAACGATGTCGGCGTGTACCAGGTGGCGTCGATGTCGATGCGCCCCTCGGTGCCCACGACGTGCGCGGTGTTCGGGCCGGCCGCTCGCGACGAGGCGATGGAGGTGGAGATCGCGCCGGAGGCGTGCGTGAAGATCGCGGCGACCTCGGTATCCGTGTGCGTTTCGCCCAGGCGTGCCGAAGCGAGGATCGTCTCGGGACGGCCCAGGATGTCCCAGGCGAACGAGATGGGGTAGATGCCCAGGTCGAGCAATGCGCCGCCGCCGAGTTCCCGAGCGTTCAGACGGTGCAGCGGGTCGCTGCTGACCCGCTGCGTGTGGTCGGCGAACAGGGCGCGCACCTCGCCGAGCGCGCCGTCGCGGACGAGTTCACGGATGCGCACCATGTGCGGGAGATAACGCGACCACATCGCTTCCATCACGAGCACGCCGCGCTCGGCAGCGGCGTCACGGATTGTTGCGGCCTCGGTGGCGTTGAGGGTGAAGGGCTTCTCGACGAGGACGTGCTTGCCCGCCGCGATGGCTTCCAGCGCGTTCGTCGCGTGACCCGGGTGCGGGGTGGCGATGTAGACGATGTCGACGTCGGGGTCCGCGAACAGCGCGGAGTACGCGCCATGGGCATGGGGAATGCCGAACTCTTCGGCGAACGCCCGTGCCGAGACATCCGATCGAGACGCGACGGCGACGAGCTCGCGGCCCGCGACGTGCAGATCCTGGGTGAAGGCGCGGGCGATTCCCCCCGTGGCAAGAATGCCCCACCGCAGTCCAGTCATGCTCCGAGCCTAGTCGCGGGCCGCGACGCGAGGTGGGGCGAAGCACGGGACGGCGGTCGCTAGCCTGGACCCATCGACGGGAGCCTCATGTCCGATGTCCTCATCAGCGCCGACGAGCTCGCGACGCTACTGGCAGCCGGCACGCCCGTTCGGCTCCTGGACGTGCGGTGGCGGCTCGACGTGCCCGACGGCCGACCCGCCTATCGGGAGGGACACCTCCCCGGGGCGGTGTACGTCGATCTCGACCACGAGCTCGCTGCCCACGGAGCGCCGACGGACGGTCGGCACCCGCTGCCCACGGTGTCGTCGTTGCAGGACGCGGCTCGTCGGTGGGGCATCGACGAGGAGGACACCGTCGTGGTGTACGACGATCTGAAGTCCCTGTCGGCGGCTCGAGCCTGGTGGGTGCTGACCGACGCCGGCGTCGCGGACGTGCGGATCCTCGACGGCGCGCTGCCTGCGTGGACGGGTGCGGGACGGGCGCTCGAGGAGGGCGACGTCGTGCCCAGCCCCGGGTCGGTGACCCTGTCCAGCGGGCACCTCGCACAGGTGTCGATCGACGAGGCCGCGGAGCTCGCGGCATCCGGTGCGCTCCTCGACGTGCGTGCAGCCGAGCGCTACCGCGGCGATGCCGAGCCGATCGATCCCCGCGCGGGACACATCCCGGGCGCGATCAACGTGCCGACCACCGAGAACCTCGATGCGGGCGGCCGATTTCTCCCGCCCGAAACGCTGCGCGCGCAATTCGCGAAGGCGGGGGTCGATGATGCGTCGCCCGTCGCCGTCTCGTGCGGCTCCGGCGTGACCGCCTCGCACGCCTTCGTCGCCCTGACCCTCGCCGGCCTCACCCCGCAGCTCTATGCCGGTTCGTGGAGCCAGTGGTCTAATGATCCCGACCGTCCCGTCGTGACGGGGCCGGATCCGGGGTAGGTCGTTCAGGGAACGATGGTGATCTTGCCGTCGACGCCGCGCTCGATCGCACGATGCGCCTCGGCGGCCTCCTCGAGGGAGAAGGACGGACCCTCCTCGATCGAGAACGACCCGGCGGCGAGAAGGGCCATCGTGGTCGGGAACGCCTCGGCGCGCCAGCGCGACTCGGTCTCGCTCAGCGGCTTCGAGCTGCCACCGCTGAAGGCACGCACACCGTATTCGTCGGCATCCGCCCCGCGCACGATCGTACCGATGCGGGTGCGGTCGGCGACGACCTCGCGCGACACCTCGAGCGCCTCATCTGTGCCGGCCGCGTCGAAGGCCACGGTGATGCCCTGCGGGGCGGCCTGGCGAACACGCTCCAGCAGCCCCTCGCCGTAAGCAACCGGGGTCGCACCAAGCGTGCGGACGCGGTCGAACCGCCGCTCGCTGGCGGTGGCGATGACGGTTGCGCCCCACAGCACGGCGTACTGGATGGCGGCTTGACCCACGGCGCCTGAACCCGCGTGGAGAAGGAGCGTGTCGCCCGCACCGACATCGAGCGAGCGAAGCACCTGATACGCCGTGCCGACCGGGATGCCGAGGCCGGCCCCTTCGGCGGCGGACACTGCGGGCGGACGGGGAATGGCGTTGTGAGCTGCCACCCGAACCTCGCTCGCGTAGGTTCCCGAGGTCTCGCGGAACGCGACAGCGTCACCGGGACGAAAGCCCGCGACGTCGTCGCCCACCGCGACGACGATGCCGGCACCGTCGCGCCCGATGTGGCGGGGCGCAGCAAGGGTCTCGGACGCTCTGCGCCCCGACCGCAGCTTGGCGTCGATGGGATTCACGCCCGCGGCTTCGACTCGGACGACCAGGTGAGCCGGGCGGATCTCGGGGGTCGGCGTCTCGACGACCCGAAGGACCTCGGGCTCACCGAATTCTGTATAGACGACTGCGCGGGCCATGGCGATGCGATCTCCTCGTCGGGATGCCGGTGTGCTTCGAGCGTAGCGGGGTCGTCGCCTGCCCTGCCTCCCGGGACCGGGGCTGCTGAGGTGCTGTGGCGCGCGGGGGAACCTGCCCACAGCACCCGGGTTCCCCGCATCGGGCACGGCGCTCAGCCGTCCTCGCGCAGGGCTTTCGTGATCCGCTGCAGCGAGACGGGCTCGGACGTGCCGAGGCGCTGAGCGAACAGGCTCACGCGGTACTCCTCGAGCAACCAGCGCCCGTGCGCGAGGGCGGGCGAGGCATCCGCTCCCACGGGGATGGTTCCACCCGCCTCGGCGTACACCGCCGCAGCCCGTTCGAGCTCGGTCATCCGCTGCCTGTCGCGTCCCGGGTTCTCGGCCAGCTCGACCAGGCGGAGGCGTGCGCCCTCCAGGTAGCGCGGCAGATGCGCCAGCCGGGCCGTGCCCGTCTGCAGCACGAATCCCGGATAGATGAGACCCGCGACCTGGGCGCGCACGTCGCCGAGCGCGGCAAGCAGGGTCATCGCGTTCTGCCCGCGCAGCGCCTTGTCGACCTCGCGCGCCGCGAGCAGGATGCGTGCGGTCAGGGACACCGCCGAGAACAGGGCATCGACCATCCCGGCCGACACGGCGTTCCGGACGCGTGCGAAGTCTCCGGCGCTCCGGACGATGCCGGTCGGCGCCACCGTGCGGATGAGCGAGTCGGCGGCGGCGGCGCGGCAGTCCTCGACGAGGGCCTTCGCCGAGGAGTAGGGCGATGCGGCGAGGGCGAGTTTCTCGTTCGCGGTCAGGTGCTCCTGGACGTACGAGACCGGCGAAGGTACGGCCAGCAGGACGAGACGACGGATGCCGGCGCGCATGCTTCGCTCGGAGGCCTCCGCGCTCGTCTCGATGCGCAGGGCGACGCTCGATCCCTCGTCGACGAGGGTCGGGTAGCCGCGCACCACGCCGCCCGCGACGCGGGTGTCGACGACCGGCGGCAGGTCACCGAGGTCCCACGTCATGATCCCCGTGCGCTCGTGGACGGAGGCGGTGTCGGATGCCGGGGGCCCCGCGGGCACGCTGGGCCCGAGCGGCCCGCGCCGCGGCTTGACCGCCGAGGGTGGGGCGGCGAGTCGGGTCGCCACGCTCTCGCGG
>DMUE01000024.1 GCA_003476465.1 Microbacterium sp.
CGGATGTTCTTGCCGTCGCGCATGTCCTGGTAGCCCTGGTTGATTTCTTCCAGGCTGTACGTGTGGGTCACCAGCTCGTCCAGCTTCAGCTGGCCGTTCTGGTAGAGGCTCAGCAGCTTGGGGATGTCGGCACGCGGGTTGGCGGCGCCGAACAGCGATCCCTGCAGCCGCTTCTGCGACAGCGTCAGGTCGAACAGCGACATGCTCACGCTCATGTCGGAGGCCGGGCTGATGCCGGTGACCACCGCGGTGCCTCCCTTGGTGGTGAGCGCCATGATGCCGGGCATGAGAGCACCGTCGACGACACCCGCGGTGTAGATGACCTTGTCGGCCATTACTCCGCGAGTGATCTGCGACACGAGGGGCATGGCCTCCTCGATGCTGGCGGCGGTGTGGGTGGCCCCCAGCGACTGTGCGTTCTCGCGCTTGAACTCCACCGGGTCGACGGCGACGATGTGCTTCGCCCCTGCGATCCGCGCGCCCTGCACCGCGTTGGAACCGATCCCGCCGACGCCGACGACGACGACCGTTTCGCCGGGCTGGACGTCGGCGCTGTTGACAGCCGAACCCCAGCCCGTGGTGACGCCGCATCCGACCAGTGCCGCCAACTCCAACGGGATGTCATCGTCGATCTTCACGGCGGAGGCCTCGTGCACCACCGTGTAGGGCGAGAACGTGCCGAGCACGCACATGAGCCGGGCGTCCTGGCCGTCGACGTGGTGACGGGCGGTGTTGTCGCTGATCTGGAGGCCCCCGAGGAGGCCGGCACCGAGGTCGCAGAGGTTCTGGTGCCCCGTGGAACACATCTTGCAACGGCCGCACGCCGGAATGAAGCTCAGCACGACGTGGTCGCCGACCTTCAGGCTTTCCACCCCGGGCCCGACCTTCTCCACCACGCCCGCGCCCTCGTGGCCGCCGATGTACGGGTAGGCGGGGACAGGCATGTCACCGGTGACAATGTGCTCGTCGGAGTGACACAGTCCGGACGCAGCAAGCTTGATGAGCACTTCGCCGTGCTTCGGATCGTCGAGCTCGAGCTCTTCGATCTTCCAATCCTGACCTACACCCCAGTTGACGGCAGCCTTCGTCTTCATTGCATATCTCCCTCGATACGTCGTACTCAATTGCGCGAGGAGAGCCGAATCCGGCACGGGGTCCTGCGCGCCCCTGCCCTAGCTGGGTGGGATCCCCCCCACGCTAATCGCGTTGAGGTCGTTCTGCAACAGACGCACGAGGCACTTCAGAAAGTGCCAGATCAGTGCACCGGATCACCCGCGTCTCCGCGAACCCGTTCGAGCACGCGCATCGAGCCGCGATGCTGGATTTCGCGAAAGTCACCATTTCCGACCGCGCGACGGAAGACGCGATACGGAGCCTGCCCCCCCTTTGCGGGGTCGGTGAAGACGTCATGGATCACGAGCGCGCCTCCCGACATGACCCAGCGAGCCCAGCCTTCATAGTCGTTGTTCGCGTGCTCGTCGGTGTGCCCGCCGTCGATGAATACAAGAGAGAGCGGCGTACGCCACAGCGCGGAGACGGTCGTGGAACGACCGACGATCGCGACGACGTGCTCTTCGAGACCCGCAGCCACCACGGTGCGCCGGAACTCGCCCAAGGTGTCCAGCACTCCGCTGGACTCGTCCACGAGCGTGACATCGTGGTACTCCCACCCGGGCTGGTTCTCCTCGGAGCCATGGTGGTGATCGACCGTGAATGCCGTGCCTCCCGCCTCCCGAGCTGCGGCGCCGAGGTAGAGCGCCGACTTGCCGCAGTAGGTGCCGATCTCGAGCACCGGGCCACGATCGAGGCTGTGCCGCGCCAAGCGGTGCAGCAGTTCCCCCTCGTCGGCGGGCATGAATCCCTTGGCCGCCAGCGCGTGCGGCAGAATATCCGGCGGCATGTGCAGGTCGTCGTCCACCGCGTCCTCCTCATCGATCACGCAGCGCACCCGCACTCGCCATAGACGTCGGGCACGGCCGGCAGGCCGTCGCCGCGGAACACGCTCGCGCCGCCGGTGGTCTCGGAGATCGCGTCTACGGCGAGAACAACCGCGGCGGCGGTCCAGGTTGAGCACTCCACGGGCCACCGCAGCCCGTCGGCGAAGACATAGCCGGTCCAATATGAGCCGTCCGGATCCCGCAGGTGCTGCATGTGCGCGACCAGGTCGGTCGCTGTCCGGTCATCGCCGATCGCATGCAGTGACAGTGCCAGTTCGCAGGTCTCGGCACCGGTAACCCACGGCCGGTCGCTGACGCAGCGGACTCCGAGGTCGGGAACCACGAACTCCTCCCATCGAGACTCCATCCGCTTCACTGCGGCACTCCCGCGGACGGCACCGCCCAGGACCGGGTAGTACCAGTCCATCGAGTGGCGGCCGCGGGCGTCGAAGCGGTCCTCATGAACGCGCAGGGCATGGCCGAGGCGTCCGGCGGCGTTCTCCCACCCGGGGCGGGATCGGCCGAGCAGGTTCGCCAGGCCGATCCCGCAGAGCAACGCATGATAGATGCTGGAACTGCCGGTCACCAGCGCCGAGTCTGCGATCTGCCCGTCTGCTCCAGCGGCCCAGGCGATCCCGCCGAATGGCAGTTGCAGCGCCACGACCCGATCCAGTGCCCGCTCGACGGTGGGCCAGGAGCGGAACAGGAACTGCTCGTCCGCGGTGACGCGCCAGTGATGCCAGACGCCAACGGCCACGTAGGCAACCATGTTGGCGTCGGTGCCCGGATCCGCGATGCTGTCGCCAACGAACTTCATCGCCCACGACCCGTCGTCGCGTTGCGTCCGGGCCAGCCAGTCGTAAGCGCGCTCGGCGGCCGCGCGCTCACCGGCCACCAGGAGCGCCATCGCGTTCTCCACGTGATCCCAGGCGTCGGTGTGGCCGTCCGGAAACCACGGGATGGACCCGTCCGATGTCTGAACGCGGGCGATCGCTTCACCGGACCGACGGATGTCCTCCGCGCTCAGGATTCCCGGGAGCGAGGGCAGGTCGGCCACCGTCACCTCTGCGGCTTGGTCAGGTAGAAGACGATGCTCTTGCCGGCGATCGGGTCGAACACCGCCTCGAACGCGCGCGTGGGCCACGGGCGTTTCATGATGTCCCAGACCAGCAGCCTGTGGTAGCCGCGCACGAGGGGATGCTCGGAGTTGTCCACGCCGACCGCGCACTTGAGCCACCAGTAGGCTGAGTGCAGCGAGTGCGCATATGCTTTGCCGTCCACCCTCAGTCCGGCGGCAGTGAGCTTCGCGGCCAGGTCCTTCGGATCATAGATCCGCACATGGCCGCCTTCCACCTCGTGGTACTCATCCGACAGTGCCCAGCAGATCCGTTCCGGCCACCGCCGTGGCACGCTCACTGCGATCGTGCCACCGGGTTTGAGCACGCGGTACAGCTCAGCAATCGCGGCGACATCGTCCGGAATATGCTCGAGCACTTCGGATGCGATCACGTGATCGAACTCGGCATCCTCGAAAGGCAATGCCAACGCGTCGCCCTCATGCGTCACGGCCCGGGCCTCCTTCGGGACTTGCGCACCGGCGGCCATCGCCGCGAAAGTCTGCGCGACCGTCTCCAACTCGCC
>DMUE01000071.1 GCA_003476465.1 Microbacterium sp.
TGACCGCCGACAACGTCGTGATCACCGTGCCTGTCGGCGTGCTGCAGTCCGAGGACTTCATCATCGAGCCGCCCCTTCCCGAACCCGTCGCCGGCGCCCTGAGCCGGCTGACGATGAACGCGTTCGAGAAGGTGTTCCTGCGTTTTCCGACGAAGTTCTGGGACGACGGCGTCGACGTGATTCGCCAGCAGGGACCCGAGAGCCGGTGGTGGCACTCGTGGTATGACCTGACCTTCCTGCACGGCACGCCGACGCTGCTGACCTTCGCCGCCGGACCGGCAGCGGTCGGGACCCGGGATTGGAGCGAGGACGAGATCGTGGACTCGGTGCTCGCCCAGCTGCGGCGCCTCTATGGCGATCGGGTCGACAAGCCCACCCATGTTCACATCACCGACTGGCAGGACGACCCGTTCGCCTACGGCTCCTATGCCTACATGACGCTGGGCTCGACGACCGACGACCACGACACCCTCGCGACGCCGATCGGCGGTGTGCTGCACCTCGCCGGCGAGGCGACCTGGACCGATGACCCCGCCACGGTCACCGCGGCGATGTGTTCGGGGCACCGGGCGGCGCAGAACGTACTCGGGCGCGAGATCCCCATCGAAGAGGTCTGGACCGACGTGCAGTGCGCGGTGACCGATCGGTCGTTGGCCGCATCGAGCGGCAGCTGAGTGCGCCTCCGATCAAGTGTCGCACCTGAAGCCCGGTGTTACACTTCTGTCATGCCCACCACACGCCGCCGACACGCCGTGACCGAGACCGACGAGATCGCGCTGGCGCTCGACGCGGCCGCGCGCCTATGGCCGGAATTGCGGGACGATCGCACTGCCCTGCTGCGCAAGGTCATCGCACAGGGCGCCGAGAGCATCGAACGACGAGCGGCGGCACACAGTTCCACGCGATTGCGCGCGATTCGCACGGGGGCGGGCGCGCTGACCGGGGTTTACTCCCCCGGCGAGGCGCAGCGGCTGCGTGACGAGTGGCCCGAATGATCGTCTTCGACGCCGGCGTGCTGATCGCTTGGCTCAACGCCGACGATGCGTTCCACTCAGCGGCACTTGCCTTCATGGAGGAGAACGAGGATTTCGACTTCGCCGCCAGCACGGTGACGATGGCTGAGTGCCTCATTCGTCCGGCCCACGCGGGCAGGGCGGATGAGGTCATTGCCGCGTTCGATCGGCTCGAGCTGATCGGGCTCGATCTTGCCGCATCTGACGCACCTGGCATCGCGCGCGTGCGCGCCGAGACCGGCCTGAGAATGCCAGATGCGCTCGTGGTCTTCGCAGCGGAACATCATTCCGCCGATATCGTGACGACGGATGCTGCACTCGCGCGTGCCGCTCAGGGGCGCCATTTCGACGTCCACCTGCTCTGAAAGGGGGGCGGGGCACCGGCTCTCCGGACGAAAGGGCCCGGCCCCCACGAAACGCAGGAACCGGGCCCTCTCACACGTGACAGCGGATTGGTGGAGATGGGAGGATTCGAATGAGGATTCAACGTCGATAACGCGACTGGAAGTCGCAATCCCGCGGTACCGAGAACCGCGCATCGCGGCACCAGACTACGCGCTGTGGCCGGTGTAGGTGACCACCTCCGCACCGGCGGTTGCGCGCCCCTCCNNGTTGCGGTGCTGACGCTCACGGAGTTGGTCAGCGACGAACTTGAGCGGAGCGAGATTCTCGGTGCGTCGACATCCGGTCCCACGACGGCGGCATCCATGGTCTCGCCTTGGATGCCGTGCACGGTCGATGCGTACGCGAGTTGCAGATGGTTGAGCGCGCAGTCCCGGCTGACGCGACGGATCTCGCCACTGTCACTGACCGAGGCGAGGTCGATGCTCTCATCCCAGATGTTGCGGACCACCCATTGCGGACGGTTTTCGACGCCGGTGCGCGGATCGTTGCGGCGGGTCTGGACGGTGTCGCCGACCAGGATGCGCTGCTCCCCCATTCCCAGCGCGAGCCTCGTGGGGTCCAGCTCACCGATTTCGACGCGTCGTTGCTGGATGGCGTCGTTGATCGCGTCCGACTCTGAATTGGTGCCGGACACGAGTGCCACTCGCTTGCCGCGTGCGTGCCAGTCGAAATAGGCAGCGACCATAGTGTCACGCGCTTCCTCCGTGCTCGACACCCGTTGCACGTGGCCGCGCTGGAGCAGCTCCCCCGCAACCTGGAGTGCGTCGTCGCGGTGGCGGGGGTTGCGGAGGCGCAGGGTGAGTGCGGCGTAGTCGGGATCGCTGAAGCGGTGTACGGTGTCGAGTTCGACGGATGCGGTCGCGTAGCGCGCCGCGGATGCCATCGCTCCTGAGTGCCCGACAGGGAGAGCCTGATACGGGTCCCCACCATCGCGACGCCGACCCCATGTTCGAGAGCGAGATCGACAAGGGCGGCCGCGGTCTGCAGGTCGACCATGCCGGCCTCGTCCACCACGATCCGATCACCCCGGCGGAGCACGAACTTGGCCGGCCCGCCGTAGACGACCCCTGTCGTCCGGTCCG
>DMUE01000076.1 GCA_003476465.1 Microbacterium sp.
TGGCGACGGCTGGCGGGACCGGACGGGCGCTGAAAGGGTGCGCGCAGGGCGAACAGCCGACCGGGGTGTCCGAGCCCCCGAATAGGCTCGAATCATGCAGACCACGCGCAGCGTGCGACCCTTCGAGGTCGTCAGCGAGTACTCACCCTCCGGTGACCAACCGGCGGCGATCGCCGAACTTGCCCAGCGGATCAATGCGGGCGAGACCGATGTGGTCCTGCTCGGTGCCACCGGTACCGGAAAGTCGGCGACGACGGCCTGGCTGATCGAACAGGTACAGCGTCCGACGCTGATCTTGGCGCACAACAAGACCCTCGCGGCGCAGTTGGCGAACGAATTTCGCGAACTCATGCCCCACAACGCGGTCGAGTACTTCGTGTCGTATTACGACTACTACCAGCCCGAGGCGTACGTCCCGCAGACGGACACCTTCATCGAGAAGGACAGCTCGATCAACTCCGAGGTGGAGCGGCTCCGTCACTCCACGACCAACTCGCTCCTCTCGCGACGGGACGTCGTGGTCGTGTCGACGGTCTCGTGCATCTACGGTCTCGGCGCGCCTGAGGAATACCTGCGGGCGATGGTGGCCCTCCAGCGGGGGGAGCGGTACGACCGCGATGCGCTCATCCGCAAGTTCATCTCGATGCAGTACAACCGCAACGACGTCGACTTCTCGCGGGGCAACTTCCGCGTCCGGGGGGACACGATCGAGATCATCCCGGTGTACGAGGAATATGCGATCCGCATCGAGCTCTTCGGAGACGAGATTGAAGCGCTCTACCGCCTGCATCCGCTCACCGGTGACGTTCTGGATAAGCTCGA
This sequence comes from Microbacterium sp., assembly GCA_003476465.1. Lineage (GTDB taxonomy): Bacteria > Actinomycetota > Actinomycetes > Actinomycetales > Microbacteriaceae > Microbacterium. The sequence continues at coordinate 823 of DMUE01000076.1, forward strand.
CGCCGTGCCGATCTTCCCCGCTTCGCACTATGTGGCGGGCACGGATGTGATGCAGCGGGCGATCGGCACGATCGAGACCGAACTCGAGGAGCGGCTGAAAGCGCTCGAGGGGCAGGGCAAGCTGCTCGAGGCGCAGCGGCTCCGCATGCGCACGACGTTCGATCTCGAGATGATGCAGCAGCTGGGTTTCTGCTCGGGAATCGAGAATTATTCGCGCCACATCGACGCGCGCGCCCCCGGCGAGGCGCCGCACTGCCTGCTCGACTTCTTCCCCGAGGACTTCCTCGTCGTGATCGACGAGTCGCACGTCACCGTGCCACAGATCGGGGCCATGTACGAGGGCGATGCGTCGCGCAAGCGTACGCTCGTCGACCACGGCTTCCGGCTGCCGAGCGCGATGGACAACCGCCCGCTCCGATGGGACGAGTTCAAGAACCGCGTCGGCCAGACCGTGTACCTGTCGGCGACACCCGGTCGATACGAGATGGGTATCGCGGACGGGGTGGTCGAGCAGATCATCCGCCCGACGGGTCTCGTCGACCCGCAGATCATCGTCAAGCCGGCCAAGGGCCAGATCGACGATCTGCTCGAGCAGATCCGGCTGCGCGTCGAACGCGACGAGCGGGTCCTGGTGACCACCCTGACGAAGAAGATGTCCGAAGAACTGACGGACTTCCTCGGCGAGCACGGTGTGCGCGTGCGCTACCTCCATTCCGACGTGGACACTCTGCGACGCGTGGAGTTGCTGACCGAGTTGCGCGCCGGGGTCTACGACGTGCTGGTCGGCATCAACCTGCTCCGAGAGGGGCTCGACCTTCCCGAAGTATCGCTGGTGTCGATCCTCGACGCCGACAAAGAGGGTTTCCTGCGGTCCGGTACGTCCCTCATCCAGACCATCGGGCGCGCGGCGCGGAACGTGTCGGGCGAGGTGCACATGTACGCCGACTCGATGACCGATTCCATGCGCAGGGCGATCGACGAGACCGACCGCCGTCGTGAGAAGCAGGTGGCCTACAACCTCGAGAACGGCATCGACCCGACCCCGCTCCGCAAGCGCATCGCCGACATCACCGAGGTTCTGGCACGCGAAGGTGCCGATACCACCGAGATGCTGTCGAAGCGGGACGCCGGTCGCGGCAAGGGGAAGGCACCGACGCCGCGGTCGCTCAGCTCCACGAAAGCTCACGCGGGCATCGCCGCCGAGGGCGCCAACCAGCTCGAAGCGACGATCGGGGACCTGAGCGCTCAAATGCTTGCCGCGGCCTCTGAATTGAAGTTCGAGCTCGCGGCGCGGCTGCGCGACGAGGTTCAGGACCTCAAGCGCGAGCTGCGGGCGATGGAGCGTGCCGGGCACGCCTGAGCGTCGGCTGTCGCTCTGGGTACGCGCCTCGATCGCTCGGTGAGCTCGCCCTCGAGGAGGCGAGCTTTCGCCTCGTCAAGCGTCTACAGGCGCCTGTGCCGGGCATCCGCTCATCGCGAACCGCGGAGCCGGTGTCGGTGTCCCCTCCTACACTTGACGGGTGCCTATTGTCCCCGTCGCCACCCCCTCGAAGCTGAGCGTCCGAGGCGCTCGGGTTCACAATCTCCAGAACGTCGATCTCGAGATTCCCCGCGATTCGCTGGTGGTGTTCACGGGGCTGAGTGGTTCGGGAAAGTCGAGCCTCGCCTTCGACACCATCTTCGCGGAGGGCCAGCGGCGCTATGTCGAGTCGCTGAGCGCCTACGCGCGGCAGTTCCTCGGTCAGGTCGATCGCCCCGACGTCGATTTCATCGAGGGTTTGAGCCCCGCGGTCAGCATCGATCAGAAGTCCACCAACCGCAACCCGCGCTCCACGGTCGGCACCATCACCGAGATCTACGACTACATGCGCCTGCTCTGGGCCCGCATCGGTGTGCCGCACTGTCCGGTCTGCGGCGAGGTCATTCAACGCCAGACGGTGCAGCAGGTCGCGGATCAGCTCGTCGAGCTGCCCGGGGGCACGAGGTATCAGATCGTCGCCCCCATCGTCAGTCAGAAGAAGGGCGAGTTCGCCGACCTGTTCCGCGAGCTCGGCGCCAAGGGATACTCCCGCGCGATCGTCGACGGCGACCTGATCCAGCTGTCCGAGCCGCCGACGCTGAAGAAGAGCTACAAGCACGACATCGCCGTCGTGGTCGATCGGCTGGTCGCGGGCCCCGACATCCTCGGACGCGTGACCGACTCTGTTGAGACGGCGCTCGGTCTGGCCGGCGGGGTCATGCAGGTCAACTTCATCGATGAGGAGGGCGACGACGCGTGGCAGAGCTTCTCCGAGAAGCTCGCCTGCCCGAACGGGCATCCGCTGCAGCTGACGGAGATCGAACCCCGCACGTTCTCTTTCAACGCGCCCTTCGGTGCCTGTCCCGAATGCTCTGGTCTGGGCACTCGCATGGCGGTCGACGCGGACCTTCTTCTCGGCGATGAATCCGCGTCGATCCGGGAGGGCGTCATCGTTCCCTGGACGACGCAGGGCAAGGGGCTGTTCCAGTACTATGAGCGCCTGCTCGAAGGGCTCGCTCGCGACCTNNGTCACGGTCAAGTGGAAGAACCGCTACGGTCGTGAGGTGCGCTACGCCTCGGGATTCGAGGGTGTCGTGCCGTACATCGAGCGGCAGTGGCAGCAGGCGGAATCGGACACCCAGCGCGGTCGCTGGGGGGAGTTCCTGCGTGAGGTGCCGTGCCCGGTGTGCAACGGTGACCGTCTAAAGCCGGAGGTACTGGCCGTGCGGGTGCACGGGTATTCCATTGCGGAAGTCACGAAGCTCAGCCTGTCCGACGCGCGCGACTTCATGGAGACACTGCACCTCACCGAGCGTGAGGCCAAGATCGCCGCTCAAGTGCTGCGTGAGATCCGCGTCCGGCTCGACTTCCTGCTGCAGGTCGGCCTGACCTATCTGAATCTCGGACGCTCCGCGGGGTCCCTGTCCGGCGGTGAAGCCCAGCGCATTCGCCTCGCGACGCAGATCGGCTCCGGTCTGACGGGTGTGCTCTATGTTCTCGACGAGCCCTCGATAGGCCTGCACCAGCGCGACAACCGTCGGCTCGTCCGCACGCTGGAGACTCTGCGCGATCTCGGCAACACGCTGATCGTCGTCGAGCACGACGAGGAGACGATCCGAGCGGCCGAC
>DMUE01000072.1 GCA_003476465.1 Microbacterium sp.
TCCAACCCGTCCACGACCCGTCTGCTGGCAGACCGTCTCACCAGCGCCACCGTGCGCGCACTCGGCGAGACCGGAGAGGGCATCGAGACCGAGGTGGACGTGTTCGAGCTGCGCGACTACGCGCACGACATCACGAACAACCTGCTCACCGGCTTCGCCGCACCGGCGCTCGAGACGATGATCAACACCGTGGTGTCGGCGGATGCCGTCATCGCGGTCACCCCGATCTTCTCGACCAGCTACTCGGGCCTGTTCAAGTCGTTCATCGACGTCCTCGACCCCGATGCGCTCACCGGCAAGCCTGTGCTGATCGGCGCGAATGCCGGCACGGCTCGGCATTCGCTCGCGATCGACTACGCGATCCGGCCGCTGTTCACCTATCTGCACGCCGAGCCNNGGCCGACCCGTTCGACCCCGGCAACTACCTCGGCGACGGACGCTCGTTCGGTCATCTGCTCGGCGGGCTGGCGGGGGAGTAGCCCTTTCGGCGCCTGATAGCGTCGAGAGCGGGGCCGGTTTCGGCCCCGCGGAGGGAAGAAGACCATCATCATGGCTACCCGTGCACGTCTGGTCCTGGGAGTCGTCGGCGTCTCGCGCAAGCCGGACGAGCGGCGCGTTCCGCTCCACCCGGGCCACCTCGACCGCATCCCCGAAGAGCTGCGTCCGAGCGTGCTGCTCGAGACCGGGTACGGCGAGCGGTTCGGCGTCTCGGACGACGATCTGCGTCCTCTGGTCGGCGGCATTCTGGATCGCACCGCCCTGATCGCGGCATCTGACGTGCTGCTGCTGCCCAAGCCGCAGCATGACGACCTCCGCGACATGCGCGATGGGCAGGTGCTGTGGGGCTGGCCGCATCTGGTGCAGGACGAGGTGATGACGCAGCTCGCCCTCGACAGGCGCCTGACCACGATCGCGTTCGAGGCGATGAACCACTGGGGAAGCGACGGAACCTTCGGGCTGCACGTCTTCCACCAGAACAACGAGATCGCCGGCTACTGCTCGGTGCTCCACGCGCTCCAGCTGTGCGGCTCGACCGGGGACTACGGGCGCCGACTGACCGCGGTGGTCATCGGATTCGGCGCGACCGCGCGTGGGGCCGTGACAGCATTGCGCGCGCACGGAGTGCACGACGTCCGAGTCCTCACGAACCGCAGAACGGCATCCGTCGCCGCTCCGATCCACGCCGCACAGATGGTCCAGTTCGACCACGACGACGGACCCTACCTGAGCGAGGTCATCACCGACGCGGGACGCGTGCCGCTGGCCCCCTTCCTGGCCGAGAGCGACATCGTCGTGAACTGCACGCTGCAGGATCCGAACCGACCGCTCTTGTATCTGAGGACCGACGACCTCGCCGCCTTCCGTCCCGGCAGCCTGATCGTGGATGTCTCGTGTGACGAGGGCATGGGCTTCGAGTGGGCCCGGCCCACGAGTTTCGTCGACCCGATGTTCACCGTCGGCGAGCACATCAACTACTACGCCGTCGACCACAGCCCGTCGTACCTGTGGAACTCGGCGAGCTGGGAGATCAGCGAGGCGCTGCTCAGGTTCCTCCCGACCGTCATGGGCGGTGCTGCTGCGTGGGAGCAGAACGAGACGATTCGGCGCGCAATCGAAATGCGCGACGGTGAGGTGCTCAACCCCGCGATCCTCGAGTTCCAGAACCGCTCCGCCGAGAAGCCGTATCCGATCCTCGCCCCTTAGCCGCTCTTGCGGCGGAACTCGCGCTTGGTCTGCACGGCTCCATGGGTCCCCTGCACGGGGGAGTCCCCGTCCAGGTGCGCCTCGCCCTCGCGGTGCTTCGCGTTCTTCTTGTCGAGCGCCTCCTTGAACTTGCGCTTCATGTCAGCTGCCTCTTCGGTGGGCTTGTCTTCGGTGCTCATGCTCTCCACCCTAGGCACGCGCTCGCCGCCCCCGCCACCCTGGCATCCGGGCGGGACGGAAGTGAACAGCGTCAGCGGAGCCTGCACTGGTAGACTGCTTCGGGTTGCCTTCGGGCATCCGCTCAACTAAAGACGAGCTACACGGAGCAGGCCGGCAGCAAGCTGGTCCCCTGTGGTGGAATCCCCGTCGCGCATGCGCCGGGTGCTCTTCTACTGGTGACCAGCGCAGGTACAGCGCGACGGACTGTCGTGCGCCGATAATCTGACTGTTCCTGCTCCTTCGCACGCTCGCGCATCACACGGATTCGCGAGCATAAAGAAGGGCACTGCGCCACCGCACGAAGGTGCGGAGCGCACGCCAGAACAGAAAGTGAGAGACCTCTTGGAAGGTCCTGAAATCACCGCCGCAGAAGCCGTTCTCGACAACGGCCGCTTCGGCACCCGCACGATCCGGTTCGAAACCGGTCGGCTCGCACAGCAGGCACAGGGGGCGGTCGCCGCGTACCTCGACGAGGAGACGATGCTCCTGTCGGCCACCAGCGCCGGAAAGCACCCGCGCGAAGGCTTCGACTTCTTCCCGCTGACCGTCGACGTCGAAGAGCGCTCGTACGCCGCGGGGAAAATCCCCGGCTCGTTCTTCCGTCGTGAGGGCCGCCCCTCGACCGAGGCGATCCTGGTGTGCCGTCTGATCGACCGCCCGCTGCGCCCGTCGTTCGTCGACGGCCTGCGCAACGAAGTCCAGATCGTCGTCACCGTGCTCTCGATCGCTCCCGGCGAGTTCTACGACGCCCTCGCGATCAACGCCGCATCGCTGTCGACCCAGATCTCGGGTCTGCCGTTCTCAGGTCCGATCGCCGGTGTGCGCCTCGCGCTCATCCCCGGCCACGGCGAGAACGATGACCAGTGGATCGCGTTCCCGACGGTCACGCAGCTCGAAGAGGCCGTGTTCGACCTCATCGTCGCAGGCCGCGTCATCACGGATGCCGAGGGCAACGAAGACGTCGCGATCATGATGGTCGAGGCTGAGGCCACCGAAGGTTCCTGGAACCTGATCAAGGGCGGCGCCGTCAAGCCGAACGAGCAGGTCGTCGCCGAGGGCCTCGAGGCCTCGAAGCCCTTCCTCAAGCAGCTCGTGGCCGCGCAGAACGTCGTGGCGAACACCGCGGCGAAGCCGATCAAGGAGTTCCCGGTCTTCCTGCCCTACAGTCAGGAGACCTACGACTTCGTGGCCGGTCGCGCCTATGACAAGCTCGTCCCGATCTACCAGATCGCCGACAAGCAGGAGCGCCAGAACGCCGATGATGCGCTGAAGGATGCCGTCAAGGCCGAGCTGCTCGCCGCCGTAGAGGCGGGTGAGCTGCCCGCCGTCGCGACGCTGGAGTTCTCGGCGGCGTACAAGTCGGTCACCAAGGTCATCGTCCGCGGACGCATCCTCTCCGAGGGTGTGCGCATGGACGGGCGTGGCCTGGCCGACATCCGTCCGCTCGACGCCGAGGTGCAGGTCATCCCGCGCGTCCACGGTTCGGCGATCTTCCAGCGCGGCGAGACCCAGATCCTGGGTGTCACCACGCTGAACATGCTCAAGATGGAGCAGCAGATCGATTCACTGTCACCGGTGACGCACAAGCGCTACATGCATCACTACAACTTCCCGCCGTACTCGACCGGCGAGACCGGCCGCGTCGGCAGCCCCAAGCGTCGCGAGATCGGGCACGGCTTCCTGGCCGAGCGCGCGCTCGTGCCGGTGCTGCCCAGCCGCGAGGAGTTCCCGTACGCGATCCGTCAGGTGTCCGAGGCTCTCGGCTCCAACGGCTCGACGTCCATGGGTTCGGTCTGCGCCTCCACCCTGTCCCTCCTGAACGCCGGTGTGCCACTG
>DMUE01000052.1:0-1021 GCA_003476465.1 Microbacterium sp.
TCGAACTCGCAGGCCTGGCCGATCACGATCGGGCCGGACCCGATGACCAGGACGCTTTTGATGTCCTCACGCTTAGGCATCAGTTCTCGTCCTTGCTCTGGGTCGCGAGCACCATCTCGCGGAACCTGTCGAACAGATAGTTGGAGTCGTGCGGGCCCGCCGCCGCCTCGGGATGGTACTGCACGCTGAAGGCGGGGACGTCGAGGGCGCGAAGGCCTTCGACCACCTGGTCGTTGAGCCCGACGTGGCTGACCTCGACGCGCCCGTAGCCGTGAGGACTGTCGAAAACGCTGTCGACCGGCGCCTCGACCGCGAAGCCGTGATTCTGCGAGGTGATCTCGACCCTGCCTGTGGACTTGTCGAGCACGGGCTGGTTGATGCCCCGGTGCCCGAACGGCAGCTTGTAGGTGCCGAGCCCGAGGGCGCGCCCGAGCAACTGGTTGCCGAAGCAGATTCCGAAGAACGGCGTCCGGTCATCGAGCACGGCGCGCAGCAGCTCGACATGGTGATCGGATGCGGCCGGGTCGCCGGGCCCGTTGGAGTAGAACACCGCGACGGGGTCGATGGCACGGATCTCCTCGATCGTGACGTGCTGCGGCAGAACATACACATCGAATCCGCGCGCCGCGAGGTTGCGGATCGTCGCGCTCTTCACGCCCAGGTCGAGCACTGCGAGGTTGCCGATGCGCTCGGCCGTGGCGGGATAGGCCTCGACGGCCCCGACCGATACCTCGGCGGAGAGGTTGCGGCCCGACATCACCGGTGCTTCGCGGACGAGGCGCAGGTGCTCCTCGTCCGCGAGCGCGGCCGCGGGTCCCGAGAAGATCCCGCCGCGCATGCTGCCGGCGGAGCGGATGTGCCGGGTGACCGCGCGCGTGTCGATTCCGCTGATCCCGACGACGGCGTCCTGCACGAGCGCGTCGTCGAGCGACTCGTCCGCACGCCAGTTCGACACCACACGCGAGGGGTCACGGACGATGTATCCCGACACCCAGATGCGCCGGGACTCGGGGTCTTCGTC
>DMUE01000052.1:1026-1482 GCA_003476465.1 Microbacterium sp.
GTCCGGGGGCGTCACCGGTGAGACGGAGGTATGAGTCGGCGACGCGTTCACCGGTTCCGGAATCGTGTGTGTCGGGACGCCAGGCGAGACGGACGAGCCCGTCGCGTTCGACGACGCGGTCGATCGTCCACGTCGCGCGATCGATGCCGACGATGCGCGAGGTCGCGATGACCACGGGCGGCTCACCTGTGATGGCCAGCAGCACACCGGCGGGCGAGACCTCCACGCCGACGCGGCCCCGGTAGGCGAGGTGTCTGATCGCCAGGCGTTCGAACGGTTTGTCGTGCTCTGTCGTCGCGACGTAGAGGCCCGAGAAGGATGCCGCAGGTGGGACATCCGCGTTCACCTCACCCGGGACGTCAGTGGGAGCCACGAGGCCCCGATCACGTCGGACGCGACGGGCCCACCCGATCCCGATGCCCGAGAGCACCAGGACGGCGAATCCGATCATGACGG
>DMUE01000052.1:1492-4171 GCA_003476465.1 Microbacterium sp.
TTGACCGAGGTAGGGCGAATTCGCGCTCATCCCGTGCAGATCGCCGGGCTCGAAGACCTCCCGGGCAGCCGGATCATAGAGGGTCAGCTCGGCGGCCGCACCTGCTGCGAGCGGCGTGCCGTGACCGGCGAGCATCCCGATCCGTGCCGGGGTCCGCGACATGACGCGGGCGACATCGTCCCAGCCGAGCAGTCCCGTCTCGACCATGGCGAGGTGCACCACCCGCAGGGCGCTTTCGAGGCCGACCATGCCGTTCGCGGCGGCCGCCCATTCGCAGTTTTTGTTCTCTGCGGGGTGGGGTGCGTGATCGGTCGCGACGATGTCGATGGTGCCGTCGGCGAGACCCTCGCGCACCGCGAGCACATCCTCTTCGCGACGCAGCGGCGGGTTCACCTTGTACCGCGCGTCGTAGCCGCGCACCAGCTCGTCCGTCAGCAACAGGTGGTGCGGGGTGACCTCGGCGGTGACGTTGATGCCCCGCTTCTTCCCCCAGCGGATGATGTCGACCGACCCCGCGGTGGACAGGTGGCAGACGTGCAGGCGCGAACCGACGTGCTCGGCCAGCAGCAGATCGCGCGCGATGATCGACTCTTCCGCGACCGCCGGCCATCCGGTCAGCCCGAGCTCGGCCGAAACAGAACCCTCGTTCATCTGGGCGCCCTCCGTGAGGCGGGGGTCTTGCGCGTGCTGCGCGATCACGCCGCCGAACGCCTTGACGTACTCGAGCGCTCGCCGCATGATCAGCGGGTCCCAGACACAGAAGCCGTCGTCGCTGAACACGCGAACACGTGCACGCGAGTCGGCCAGGGCACCGAGCTCGGCGAGGCGTTCGCCTTTCTGCCCGACCGTCACCGCGCCGATCGGCTGCACGGTCGCATAGCCCGCGGCCTCGCCGAGGGCCAGCTCTTGCTCGACCACGCCCGCCGTGTCGGCGACGGGTGAGGTGTTCGGCATGGCGAACACGGCGGTGAAGCCGCCGGCGGCCGCGGCGCGCGTGCCGGTGAGGATCGTCTCGGATGTCTCGTACCCGGGCTCGCGCAGGTGCGTGTGCAGATCGACCAGGCCGGGAAGCGCGACGAGACCGTCGGCGTCGATGCGCGTGGCGCCGGCGCGGCTGAGACCTGTGCCGACTTCGCTGATCCGACCGTCTTCGACGATCAGGTCGGCGGCGTCGCCACCCTCGATGCGTGCACCGGCGATGAGGAGGACTTCGCTCATCTCTCCTCCTTCATCGTGGTCCCCGCATTCGAGGCGAGTTCATCCAACCCGGGGCGCTCTCCCGAGAGCAGCAGGTACAGCACGGCCATCCGGACGGACACGCCGTTCGAGACCTGCTCGAGAACGGTCGAGCGGGGCGAGTCGGCGGCGGCCGCCGAGATCTCGAGGCCGCGATTCATCGGCCCGGGATGCATCACCATCGTATCCGCGGGGAGCGTCGCCAAACGCCGCGGATCCAGGCCCCACCGTCGCGAATACTCCCGCTCGGTGGGAAAAAACGCCGCGCCCATGCGCTCGAGTTGAATGCGCAGCATCATGAGGGCGTCCGGCTCCGCGGCGATGGCCTCGTCGAGGTCGTACCCGATGCGGGCGGGCCAGCGTGAGACATCCTGCGGTACGAGTGTCGAGGGTGCCACGAGCGTGACGTCGGCGCCGAGGGTCGACAGCAGCCACACGTTCGAGCGCGCGACGCGCGAGTGCAGCACGTCGCCCACGATCGTGACCTTCAGGCCGGCCAGATCACGCCCCCGGCTGTGCTCACCGAACGTCCGCTTGCGAATCGTGAAGGCGTCGAGGAGCGCCTGCGTCGGGTGCTCGTGCGTGCCATCCCCCGCGTTGACAACGCCCGCGGTGATCCATCCGCTCGAGGCGAGCGTGCGCGGGGCTCCCGAGGCTCCGTGCCGGATGACGACTGCGTCGGCGCCCATCGCCTGCAGGGTCTGCGCGGTGTCTTGCAGGCTCTCGCCCTTGGACAGGCTCGAGCCCTTAGCGGCGAAGTTGATGACGTCGGCGCTCAAGCGCTTCGCCGCAGCTTCGAACGAGATGCGCGTGCGGGTGGAGTCTTCGAAGAAGAGGTTGACGATCGTCTTGCCGCGGAGCGTCGGCAGCTTCTTGATCTCGCGCCGCTGCGTGTCGGCCATGTCCTCGGCGACGTCGAGGATCTCGAGCGCGAGAGCGCGCTCGAGCGTCTGGGTGTCGAGCAGGTGCCTCATGATCCGACCGTCACCTCTTCGATGCCGTCGTTCTCGGCGAGGCGCACGTTGACGCGCTCCTCGCGGGCACTCGGCAGGTTCTTGCCGACGAAGTCTGGGCGGATCGGCAGTTCACGGTGGCCCCGATCGATCAGGGTCGCCAAGCGCACCGCGGCGGGGCGGCCGATGTCCTGAAGAGCGTCGAGGGCGGCCCGGATGCTGCGGCCCGAGAAAAGCACGTCGTCAACGAGCACGACGGTCTCACCGTCGATGCCGCCCGCCGGGATCGACGTCGGCTGCGGCGTGCGCGTGGGGTTGCGGGCGAGGTCGTCGCGGTACATCGTCACATCGAGCGCGCCGACCGGGACGGTGGTGCCGCTGAACTCGGAGACCAGGGTCCCGATGCGACGGGCGAGGGTCACGCCGCGCGTGGGGATCCCGAGAAGGATCAACCCGTCCGCTCCCCTGTTGGACTCGAGGATCTCGTGAG
>DMUE01000121.1:0-6209 GCA_003476465.1 Microbacterium sp.
ACGGAGGTCAGCACGGCGTCGTGGCTGCTCCGGCGAGCAGGGGACACGATGTCGGTGTCGTCGGAGAGGTCGACGCGCACCGCGAGGCCGGTCGTGGACAGCACCACGACGGTGGGGGCATCCGTGATCTCGAGCACCGGCGCATTGCGCGAGGGGCGGACCGCGGCCGGAGACGGCGCGTTCGTCAGCAGCGTGCGGCGCGGCGTTCCGAGCTTCTCGGCGACCGCGCCGAGCTCTGCGGTGACCTGCTTGCGCAGCAGTGAGTCGCTCCCCAGCAGCGCCTCGAGCTGGGCGATCTCGGCCAACAGGCGGTCGCGCTCCGCCTCGAGTTCGATCCGCGAGAACTTCGTGAGTCGGCGAAGGCGCAGCTCGAGGATGTATTCGGCCTGCAGCTGGCTGAGATCGAACACCTCCATCAGGCGCTTGCGCGCCTGCTCGCCGTCGTCGGACGCACGGATCACCTGAATGACCTCGTCGATGTCCAGGATCGCGATCAGCAGACCCTCGACGAGATGCAGGCGTTCGCGGCGTCGATCCAGACGATAGCGGCTGCGGCGCGTGACGACCGACAGACGGTGGTCGACGTAGACGCGGAGCAGATCGCGCAAGCCGAGCGTGCGGGGCTGCCCCTCGACCAGGGCCACGTTGTTGATCCCGAACGAGTCCTCCAGAGGCGTCAGGCGATAGAGCGCCTCCAGGACCGCCTGAGGATCGAACCCCGTCTTGATACCGATCACCAGGCGCGTTCCGTGGGAACGGTCCGTCAGGTCGGCCACATCACTGATGCCCTGCAGCTTCTTGGACTGCACGGCATCCTTGATCTTCTCGATGACTCGCTCCGGCCCGACGAGGTACGGCAGCTCGGTCACGACGATGCCGGTCTTGCGCGGCCCGAGGCTCTCGATGGTGCTGCGGGCCCGAGTCTTGAAAGATCCGCGTCCGGTGGCGTATGCGTCCCGGATGCCCTCGAGCCCGACGATCACGCCGCCCGAGGGCAGATCGGGGCCCGGCACGTAGGCCATCAGGTCTTCGAGCGTCGCGTCCGGATTCTCGAGCAGGTGGATTGCCGCGCCGACGACCTCTATGAGGTTGTGCGGAGCCATGTTCGTGGCCATGCCGACCGCGATGCCGCTCGCCCCGTTGACAAGCAGATTCGGGTAGGCCGCGGGCAGCACCGCGGGCTGCTGAAACTGGTTGTCGTAGTTCGGGATGAAATCCACGACGTCCTCGTCGAGGCCTTCCGCCATGGCGAGCGCGGCCGGCGCAAGGCGTGCTTCGGTGTAGCGGGAGGCCGCGGGCCCATCGTCCAGCGAGCCGAAGTTGCCGTGCCCGTCGACCAGGGGCACACGCTGCGAGAACGGCTGGGCCAGGCGCACGAGCGCGTCGTAGATCGGTGCGTCGCCATGGGGGTGCAGCTTTCCCATGACTTCGCCGACAACGCGCGCGCTCTTGACGTGTCCCCGGTCGGGGCGCAGCCCCATCTCGGACATCTGGTAGACGATCCGGCGCTGAACCGGCTTCATTCCGTCGCGGGCGTCGGGGAGCGCCCGCGAATAGATCACCGAATAGGCGTACTCAAGGAACGAGCCCTGCATCTCGCTGGAGACGTCGACATCTTCGATGCGCTCGGCAGGGGGCTCGGAGGCAGGTGCGGGCATGGGGTCCTTCGGGCGAGAACGAGGGCCGTCTGCACGTGTGCGAGACTGGCCCCGATGCCCCCCATGCTACCGGCGGAGCCCACTCACGCCCCGAGCCTCACCGCTCTGATGCCGGATGTGCTGGCTTCGCTCGCCGCTCACCCCCGGCGCGGGACGCTGCCTCCGGCGCGAAGCGCGATAGTGATCCTCGTAGACGGGCTGGGCGCCGCCAACCTGTCCGCGCGTGCGGGACACGCGCGGTTCCTGAACACGATGATGCGCAAGAAGGATGTTGCCCGCTCGGTCTTCCCGACCACCACGGCGACTGCGCTCACGAGCCTGATGACGGGCGCAGATCCCGGTCAGCACGGGATCGTCGGCTACCGTGTGCGCGATCCCGGATCGGGAGCGCTCGCGAACCAGTTGTCGGGTTGGGAACACGACGGCCTGGACCCTGCGGTGTGGCAGCGATGCCCCACGCTCTTCGAGACATCCTCGCGCCAGGGGGTGCGCGGGCACGTGGTCAGCCGCGAGGAGTACCGGCGCTCGGGCTTCACCCGTGCGGCGTTCCGGGCCTCCACCTTCGACTCGGCTGTTTCGTTCTCCGATCGCCTGGGGCTGGCACTGGACCGCGCGGAATCGACGGATCGCTCGCTCGTCTACGCGTACGCGCCCGAGCTCGACTCCGCAGGACACCGCTACGGGTGGGAGTCGCAGGAGTGGATCGCCGCGCTCGAAGAAGCGGATGCGGCGGTCCGGGGTCTGGCCGCCGTCCTTCCCGGCGATGTCGGAGTTCTCGTGACAGCGGATCACGGCATGGTCGATGTGCCCCGTGCCGGTCACGTCCTGCTCGGCGACGACGACCATCTGGTGGAGGGTGTCGCGGCGATCGGTGGGGAGCCGCGGATGCTCCACCTGTACGCAGACGACGGGGCCGGGGCATCCGTGCTCGAACGCTGGCGCGAGTCCGAAGCCGGACGGTCATGGGTCTTCTCCCGTCAGGAGGCTGTCGAGGCCGGGCTCTTCGGTACGACGGATCCCGCGGTGCTGCCCCGTATCGGCGATGTTCTGGTCGCGGCCCGATCCCGCATCGCGTACTACGACGATCGCGTAGCCGACAAGTCGAGCCAGCGCATGGTCGGTCAACACGGATCGCTCACCGCGGCCGAGCGGATCGTTCCCCTGATCCCGCTCGGCGCCTATCGGCCCGGNNGGGCGCCGCGCCCTCTTCCGAGGGCCCCGGCGCACTTTCGCGCTGTCCGCGACGACGGCGAAGGGCCTCGAGCAGATCGGCCGTCTCGGCGCTTGTGTGGGCAGATTCGCTCGCGCGGTTCACGGCAGCTTCTGCCGCGCCCGGCGGCGGTGAGCCCTCCGCGTCGCGCCGCGGCCCGAACGCCCCACTGTCGAAACGTGTCTCGTCCTTGAGCGAGGGTGCGGAATCCAGCGCCCGGAGCCGGGGGATCAACCCCTCGGGCAGCGAGCCCTGACGGGACAGTTGCTGAGCATCCGCGTTCACCGGCGACAGCGCACTGCGGCGCGGATCGAAGCTCCACCGGGCGTCGTGCTCGATGTCGCCGACCTGGAACTGGAGTTTGACGATCCAGCCGGACGAATCCTTCCAACTCGTCCACCGCTCGCCGACGGCAGCGACCTCGGCGAGCTTCGCCCGCATGGCCGCTCCGAACGTCGGCTGCGCCGCGGCGTCGTCGACCGCGCCGAGAAGCACGGGCACGGCGAGGACGAGCCCGACGATGTGCTCTCGTTCGGCGAGAACAGGGGCTTCGAACCGCACCACATCTTCGAGCCGCGCGCCCAGCAGCTGGGCCACTTCCTGGGCCGACAACCCGGACCTGATCTGCGCCTGGATCTCGCGCGGGCTCGGGCGGGCCGTGCCCGGCTCGGGCGCCGTTTGGGCGCGACGAACCTCGGCCCGCAGGACATCATCGATTACGAGGGCAAACGTCTCGCCCGAATCCGTCGCCACGATCAGACGCTGATCCTCCGTACGGATGACCTTGAGCTCTTTCATGCGACACGCCTTCTTCCGCGTTTCCGGTTCTGTCATCGTGACACGAGCGGAGGGCAGTCCCGGGAATATCCGGCGCGCGCCGTCCGTTTGCCTCGGCGCGGATGTCGAAAAAGCCGCATTTGCTAAATGCCCGGAGGTCGTGCAAACTAGCGCCGCCTGTTCGGCACCGCACCACTGCACCGCACGGAAAGAAGTGACCCTCACCACATGGCTACGGACTACGACGCACCCCGCAAGACCGACGACGACAGCGAGTCGATCGAGGCACTGAAGGAGCGCGTTCCTGACAAGCTTTCCGGTGCCGTCGATGTCGAGGACGCCGACAACCCGTCGGGTTTCGAACTCCCCGGAGCGGACCTGTCCGATCTCGAGTTGGACGTCGTCGTTCTCCCTCCTCAGGAGGACGAGTTCACCTGCGTGAGCTGCTTCCTGGTGAAGCACCGCTCACAGATGGATCACGAAGACTCCGTCGGGCTCATCTGCCGCGACTGCGCGTAAGAGCGCGAGCGATTCACCGCCGCCGCAAAGCGGTCCGGTGTGCGCGTCGAGACGACCCACGAGACGGTCGGATCGTCGGGGTCGTGCAGGGGGATGATCACAACTCCGTCGATGCCGCCGCGGATCAGCAACCACGAATTGCGGTCGAGTCCGGGTCCCCGCGCCTGACGGGCCTCGGCGCCGTTGAGCGCGACGGGAGCACCGAGCCAGTCGACGGCGATCCGTGCGCGACCCGCGTGGAGCACGCCATCGCGTATCTCGACCACCGGTGATGCGGCGAAGAGGGCGGCGATGAAGAGCGCGCCGATCGCTGCGCCCGTGATCAGTGCGAGGGTCGGACCCAGTGGCGCGACGACCAACGCGGACATCGGCCCGACGATGGCTGCGGACACCAGAATCCACAGCGAGGGCGTCAGACGCTCGCGATAGTCCGTTCGTTGCTTCTGCATTACCCTCGATGAGTGACCGATTTCGTGGACATTCCCATTATCGCTCCCGAACCTCCGGGTTACGCCCACCCGGGTGACGCGGGAGCCGATCTGGTCTCGGTCGAATCCCTGCGGCTGGCCGCGGGGCAGCGCGCGCTCGTCGGCACGGGCGTGTCGATCGCCCTCCCGGACGGCTTCGTCGCATTCGTCGTTCCGCGCAGCGGTCTGGCGACGGAACACGGGATCACGATCGTCAATTCGCCGGGCACAGTCGATGCCGGCTATCGCGGCGAGATCAAGGTGACGCTGCTCAACACGGACGACTCCGAGCCGTACGACATCGCGGCGGGCGACCGGATCGCCCAGCTCATCGTGATGCCGGTGAGCCGCGCGAGATTCATTCCCGTGAACACCCTGCCCGAGAGTTCTCGCGGCACGGGCGGATTCGGCTCGACCGGCTATCAGGCCCCCCGGACACAGGAGGTGGGCGCATGACCGGCGCAGAGCCGACCTTCGACCCGAACGCGAAGTCAGCGCCCGCCGATCGCGCGACGGGGGGACCCTTCGACGAATCCGAGGCCAATCCCGTCCGGCCGTACATCGACCTGGGCGGCATCAAAGTCCTCCCGCGCGATGGCCTGAACCTGCGCCTGGAGATCGAGGAGCAGTCCAAGCGCATCGTCGCCGTCGGGCTCGACTATGTCGGCTCGACCGTGCAGGTGCAGCCGTTCGCGGCTCCTCGCTCGGGCGGGCTGTGGCACGAGACGCGCGGGCAGATCCGCGAGCAGGTGCGTCAGCAGGGGGGCAGGGTCGAGGAGCGGGAGGGCCCGCTTGGTCCCGAACTGCTCGCCGAGGTTCCGGTCATCGCCGGAACAGATGGCACCTCGGGCAAGCGGCTCGCGCGATTCGTCGGTGTCGACGGCCCCCGCTGGTTCCTGCGCGGTGTGATCGGCGGTGCCGGCGCATCCGATATCGAAGCCGCTGCGCAGGTCGAGGGCCTCTTCCGCTCGATCGTGGTCGTACGCGGAGGAACCCCGATGCCGCCGCGTGAGTTCATCCCTTTGAAGATGCCGGCGACGCCGGGTTCGGCGTGAGCGAGCGGGCGTCGGGATCCGGCGACCAGGATCCGGCTCTCACGCCCCCCTCGGCCTCCGAGGCGTTCGGCGGCGCTCTCGCCGGAGCGGCTCGGCGTGCCGGCCTGGACCCGAATGCCGACCGACCGACCGGTCACGTCGTCTGGCACGCCATAGGCGGCTGGCGGGGCATCGCCGAGGCCGTATTGCCCGGCATCGTCTTCATCGGCGTCTACACGCTCACGATGGACCCCGAGTCGGGGGAGGGGAATCTCTGGCTCTCGCTGGGCCTGTCCGTCGGAATGGCGGCGGTGTTCACGATCATCAGGCTCATCGCGCGGCAATCGATGACCTCGGCCGTGAGCGGACTGCTGGCGGTCGTCGTGGCGGCAGCGTTCGCTGTCTTCACCGGCGAGGCCAGCAACAATTTCATCCCGGGATTCGTCACCAACGTGTTGTACGGCGTCGCTTTTCTCCTCTCGGCGCTCGCCGGCTGGTCTCTCATCGGTCTAGCCGTGGGCTTCCTGATGGGGGAGGGCACCGC
>DMUE01000121.1:6227-6611 GCA_003476465.1 Microbacterium sp.
CCGATCGAGGGGTGACCCGGATCGAGTGGTAGGATTTATCTTGACATCGAGATAAATCGAACCCCTTTCCCGGCACCTTCAGATGGAGCAGACTGGTAAAGGTCGCCTTGCTAGCCTCGCCCGGAACACGCCGGGAAGATGGAGGCAGGTGAGTGGTCAGTTACCTGAAGGAGACGGCATCGTGGCATCGGTCAACAGCTTCGGAGCGCAAAGCACCCTCACAGTCGGGGGAACCGACTACGAGATCTTCCGCCTCGACGCGGTGCCGGGGTACGACAAGCTTCCGTTCAGCCTCAAGGTGCTGCTGGAGAACCTCCTGCGCACCGAGGACGGTGCGAACGTCACACGTGCGCAGATCGAGGCCCTCGGATCATGGGACGCCGC
>DMUE01000121.1:6659-14027 GCA_003476465.1 Microbacterium sp.
GTCGAGATCGAGTATGAGCGCAACGGCGAGCGTTATCAGTTCCTGCGCTGGGGCCAGACGGCCTTCCACGACTTCAAAGTCGTCCCCCCGGGGACGGGCATCGTGCATCAGGTCAACATCGAGCACCTCGCCAAGGTCGTCTACGACCGCACGGTCGACGGGGTCCTGCGCGCCTACCCCGACACCTGCGTCGGCACCGACTCGCACACGACCATGGTCAACGGCCTCGGCGTGCTCGGCTGGGGCGTCGGCGGNNCGCGTCGTGGGCTTCAAGCTCACCGGCGACATCCCCGCCGGAGTCACGGCAACCGACGTCGTGCTGACGATCACAGACATGCTGCGCAAGCACGGCGTCGTGGGCAAGTTCGTCGAGTTCTACGGCGAGGGCGTCGGCGCAGTGCCGTTGGCCAACCGCGCGACGATCGGCAACATGAGCCCCGAATTCGGCTCGACGGCCGCGATATTCCCGATCGACGACGTCACGATCGACTACCTCCGCCTGACCGGTCGCGACGAGCACGCCGTCGCGCTGGTGGAGTCGTACGCCAAGACGCAGTCGCTGTGGCACGACCCCTCGCGCGAGCCGGTCTTCAGCGAGTACATGCAACTCGACCTCTCTACGGTTGTGCCTTCTATCGCCGGGCCCAAGCGTCCACAGGACCGCATCCTGTTGTCGGAGTCCAAGGCGCAATTCGAAAAGGACATCCTGAACTACGCCTCGGCCACGACTTCCGGATCGATGGTCGACCTCGAATCCCTCGAGTCCTTCCCCGCCTCCGATCCCGGCAACGCACCGGGTGTGGAGCAGTCGCTGACCCGCGACGTGGTGCACATCTCCAGCGGCGGTCCGGCCGCGGCATCCAAGCCCGTCCGAATCACCCCGCCCGAGGGGTCGCCATACACGATCGACAACGGTGCGGTGACGCTCGCAGCCATCACCTCGTGCACCAACACGTCGAACCCGTCCGTTATGATCGCGGCCGGTCTTCTGGCGAAGAAGGCCGTGGAGAAGGGCCTGCAACGAAAGCCGTGGGTCAAGACCACGCTCGGCCCCGGCTCCAAGGTCGTCACGGACTACTACGAGAAGTCCGGGCTCGACAAGTCGCTTGAGGCCATCGGGTTCTACACGGTCGGCTATGGCTGCACGATCTGCATCGGCAACTCGGGACCCCTGATAGAAGAGGTCTCGGCGGCGATCAACGAGCACGACCTGGCGGTCACCGCGGTGCTGTCGGGTAACCGCAACTTCGAGGGACGTATCAGCCCCGACGTGAAGATGAACTATCTCGCGTCGCCGCCGCTCGTGGTCGCCTACGCCCTGGCCGGCTCGATGAACTTCGACTTCGAGACCGACCCGCTCGGCAGGGACTCCGACGGTCAGGACGTCTTCCTGAAGGACATCTGGCCCGCCCCGGACGAGGTGCAGGAGGTCATCGATAACTCCATCTCGCGGGAGCAGTTCATCACGCAGTACGCGACGGTCTTCGAGGGTGACGAGCGCTGGAAGAACCTGCCCACGCCCACCGGCCCTGTGTTCGAGTGGGACGAGGAATCCACATACGTGCGCAAGGCACCCTACTTCGATGACATGACGATGGAGCTGACACCGGTCTCCGACATCCAAGGTGCGCGCGTTCTCGCGACGCTCGGCGACTCCGTCACCACGGACCACATCAGCCCCGCCGGAAACATCAAGATCGGCACTCCCGCGGCGAAGTACCTCGAGGAGCACGGAGTCCGCCAGAAGAACTTCAACTCCTACGGTTCGCGCCGCGGCAACCACGAGGTGATGATCCGCGGCACGTTCGCGAACATCCGTCTCAAGAACATGCTCGTCGGCGCCGTGAACGACGGTACCGTCGTCGAGGGCGGGTACACGCGCGACTTCACGCAGCCCGGCGGCCCGCAGTCGTTCATCTACGATGCGAGCCAGAACTATGCCGCACAGGCCACACCCCTCGTGATCTTCGGTGGTAAGGAGTACGGATCTGGTTCTTCACGCGACTGGGCGGCGAAGGGAACGAGCCTGCTCGGCGTCAAGGCGGTCATCACCGAGAGCTTCGAGCGCATCCACCGCTCCAACCTGATCGGCATGGGCGTCGTACCGCTGCAGTTCCCGGCCGGGGAGAGCTGGGAGTCCCTCGGGCTCGACGGCAGCGAGATCGTCTCGATCACGGGTCTTGAGAGGCTCAACGAGGGTGCGACCCCGAAGACCGTGAAGGTCACCGCGACCCCGAGCGAGTTCTCGGCCGAAGGCAAGGCGCCGGTCGAGTTCGACGCGGTCGTGCGAATCGACACACCGGCCGAGGCGGATTACTACCGGAACGGCGGCATTCTGCAGTACGTGCTGCGATCCCTCGTCTGACGAGCGACCGGCGGGCGGCGGCGATCCTGCCCGCCCGCCGGTCGCCGGGCTAGACTCTGGGCAGGGCCGCGCACGCCCGTGGAGGGAGTGGCATGGGTCTTCTGGAGACGATTTCGAGTCCGCGTGACCTCGACGCGCTCAGCGTGGAGCAGCTCACCGAACTCTCGGCCGAGATTCGCACATTCCTCATCGAGAACGTGTCGAGGACGGGCGGGCACCTGGGCCCGAACCTCGGTGTCGTCGAGCTGACGGTTGCGCTGCACCGCGTCTTCGACTCGCCGAGCGACCCCATAATCTTCGACACGGGGCATCAGTCCTATGTGCACAAGCTCCTGACGGGCCGCCAGGATTTCGACGGACTGCGCAGCCGCGGCGGCCTCGCGGGCTATCCGCAGCGCTCCGAGAGTGAGCACGATGTCGTCGAATCCTCACACGCGTCGAGTTCGCTCAGCTGGGCCGACGGTATCTCGCGGGCACTGACCCGAACCGGCCGTCGAGATCGTCACGTCGTCGCGGTGGTCGGCGACGGAGCCCTCACCGGCGGTATGACGTGGGAAGCGCTGAACAACATCTCCGACGACAACGACCGCAATCTCGTCATCATCGTCAACGACAACGGCCGGTCCTACGCGCCGACGATCGGCGGGATGGCCCGCTACCTCAACCGCGTCCGTACGAACGACGCATACCAGACGCTGTACCGCTCGTCCGGCTCCTTCTTCTCGCGCCTGGGCCCCGCCGGCCGTGCCATGTATCGCGGCCTGCGCGGTGGCGCGCACGGCTTCCTGTCCCGGTTCGCCAACAACGCGGCGCTCTACTCCAACCTCGATATCAAGTACCTCGGCCCCGTGGACGGGCACGATCTCGAGACGCTCATCGAGACTCTGCGCCTGGCCAAGGCCTACGGCGCTCCGGTGCTCGTGCACGCGATCACCGAAAAGGGCCAGGGGTTCGAGCCTGCACGCAACGACGAGGCCGACCAGTTCCATGCGGTGGGTCGGATCGACCCGCTGACGGGCGCGACTCTCGGCGACGAATCGGCGACGGCATGGACGGATGTCTTCGCCGAACAGCTCGTGAAGATCGGTGACGAACGCGAGGACGTCATCGCGATCACGGCAGCGATGCTCCGCCCCGTCGGTCTGCTGCCCTTCGCGCAGAAGTACCCCGATCGCGTCTACGACGTCGGTATCGCCGAACAGCATGCTGTCGCTTCGGCGGCCGGGCTCGCGTACGGGGGGCTGCACCCGGTCGTCGCCATCTACGCGACGTTCATGAATCGGGCATTCGATCAGGTCATGATGGATGTCGGTCTGCACCGCGCGGGCGTGACGTTCGTTCTCGATCGGGCGGGGGTGACGGGTCCCGACGGTCCGAGCCACCACGGCATCTGGGACCTCGCCATGCTGCAGCTCGTGCCGCACATCCGCATCGCTGCGCCACGCGACGCGACCCGCCTGCGCGAGGCCCTGGACGAGGCCGTCGCGGTCGAGGACGCGCCGACGGTCGTGCGGTTCCCGAAGGGCGAAGTGGACGCCGAGCTGCCTGCGCTCGAGCGCTGGGAGGATGGCACGGACGTGTTGTTCCAGGGTTCGAGCGAAGACGTCCTGCTGGTGGGCATCGGACCGATGGCGCACGTCGCGATGGATGTCGCTGCACGCCTCTCCGCTCAGGGGATCGGTGCCACCGTGGTCGATCCGCGCTGGGTCGTGCCGGTCGCGCGCTCGCTGGTGGACGCCGCCTCCCGGCACCGTCTGGTCATCACGATCGAAGACGGCATTCGCGTGGGCGGCATCGGCACGCGGATCCGCCAGGTGCTCCGTGAGGCCGGCGTCGACACGGCAGTGGATGAGCTGGGACTGCCGGACGAGTTCATCCACCACGCCTCCCGGGGCCAGATTCTCGCGGATGCCGGCCTCACTGCCGCGAAGATCGCGCAAGATGTCGTGTCGCAGGTGCTCGGCACCCGCATCCCGGTCGCGCGTCAGCCGGAGGATCAGCCGGTCTGGCTGGCCGACGTGAATCTGCGCGAACGCGACGACACACGCGGCGCGTGAAGACGCGCTCGCACGTGCTCGCGATGTGAGCCAGAGCTTCCGGGAGGCTCACAGCGCTCGCCTCGCCCATGAGGTTGATCGCCCAGGCATCCGCGCGGTGAAGACGGCGTTCTCAAGCTTCTTCTGGAGCCTCGACCGGCGGCTGTGCGGCAGAAACGAAGGCATCGGCGATCGTCCGTGCAGTCTTTTCAACCTGCCACGACCGAGCCCCGAGTCCTCGCAGAGCGGTGCCGATCGTTTCGGCGTCCATCGGCTGTGGCGGAGCCCAGGCGACGCGGCGGAGCAGGTCCGGCGTCAGCAGGTTCTCCACCGGCATCCCGAGTTCGCCGGCGATCTCTTCTACCGCCGGACGTGCCGTCCTGAGACGGGCATCCGCCGCCGGGTTCCGGTCAGCCCACGCACGGGGGGGTGGAGGACCGTCCCCCGGCACGCGCTCCACGGGGAGGGCGGTTTCTGCCCGGCCGCGCTCGATCGCCGCCCACCAGCGGTCGAGCTGCGATCGGCTCGACCGCCCGGTGAAATCCTTCAGGGCCGCGAGGGCCTGTTTGCTCTGCGGATCGGCGATGACGGCCGCGATGATGGAGCGGTCCGGGAGCAGCCGCCCGGGCGAGGTGTCCACCTCACGGGCGTAGTCCTCCCGCGCCTGCCAGAGCTCGCGCGCCACGGCGAGCGAACGGCGCCCCCGGACGGTGTGGAGTCCGCTCAGGCGCCGCCAGGGGTCCTCCCGAGGCGCCCGCGCCGGCCGCTCGAGAACGGCCCGGAACTCCTCATCCGCGATCTCGGTCTTGCCCTGCTCGGCAAGCTCTTCAACGAGCGCGTCGCGGACATCGATGAGATGAAACACGTCGAGCGCCGCGTACTCGAGCCACGACTCCGGCAGCGGCCGCGCCGACCAGTCGGCGGCGGAGTGCGTCTTTGCGAGCGTGATCCCCAGCACATCCTCGACGACGGCGCCGAGCCCGACGCGGTCGCGCCCGAGGAGCCGGGAGGCCAGTTCGGTGTCGAAGATGCGGCGCGGAACGAGCTCGGCTTCGCGGAGCGAGGGAAGATCCTGGCTGGCGGCGTGCAGCACCCACTCTTCGTCACCGATCGCCCGCTGCAACGGCGACAGATCGCCGACAGCGGGGGGGTCGATCAGGTGCAACCCGCCGTCGCGGCGGAACACCTGGATCAGATAGGCCCGTTGCGAGTAGCGGAACCCGGAGGCGCGCTCGACGTCCACAGCGACCGGACCGTGCCCGCGAGCAAGCGCTGCGGATGTTTCGTCCAGGGCATCGGGCGTGTCGATCACGCGATGCGGGGCGGGCGCGAGGATGCCTTCCGTGTGTTCTGACGGAATGCCGTCGGTCACGTGTTCAGTCACGTGACCCCCTGTCTGTCGCGAAAAACCTGTCGGGAGACGAAGGTCGGTGGGCCGCAAGGAGTTCGACATCTTCTGAGCCGGGCGGTAGCCCCGCAAGCATGCAGAGTAGCTCAGCCCAGGCCTCGATGTGCGCTGTGATGTCGCCCGGAACGGGTGACCACGACGCGCGGAGTTCGATCTGGGCTCCTTCGCCCTCGTCCTCCAAGCCGCCGAACCCCTTGGAGAGGATTTTGGTGGCGGTGCCCGATGCTGCGTCGTATTGGGCGCGGCGCGAGTCGAGGGCATCCACGAGCCACGACCACGTGACGTCGGCGAGCATGGGGTCGATACCGATGTCGGTCTCAAGCGGGGCCTGCGCGAAGCAGACGATCCGCAACGGCCCGCCCCACGCTGCGGGCTCACTCGGATCGTGGAGGAGGATCAGTCGGCCGGTGCCGTAGGGGGAGTCGGCGGTGTGATCCTGCTGGCGCACATCTCCAGAGAGGGCGACGGACTCGGGGGCAAGGCCCGCAGGCGCGGGGATCTCACGGACCGTCAGATCAGTGCGAAAATGCGTTGCGCGCACGTCCGCCAGCACACGCTCGAAGAGCGGGGAGGCGCCCGAGACGGAAGGATCGGCGGTCACGTCGACAGACTAGAGTGGGGCCTCGATGATCACCCCCAGGCGCGCCGCGCGCGCGAACGGACGCATCGCCGTCGCCCTCAGGATCGTGTCCGCGGTTCTCGCGGGCGGTGTCGTGACGCTGAGCGCGGCATCCGCCTTGGTTGCCCGTCGGCTCGCCCAGCGTGTCGTGACTCCCGCGCCCCGGCTCGCGGACACCCGCGTCGTGGGCCTGGACACGGCGGCGCAGACCATAACGCTTGCGCGCACCGAAGACACCGCGCTCCCCGGACGATACGGGCTCTTCACCTCGGGAAGCGAGAACTACCTCAAGCTCGGCACCGTGCTGTCGCAGTCCGACACCGCTGTGACGCGAAAGCTCCTGACCCACATCGACGGCGGCACCCGGCTGGATGCCGAGGCGGCCTTCAGCGGTTGGTACTTCGATCACCCGGAACAACTGCGGGTGCCGTTCACGAACGAACTCGTCGGCGCATCGGTCGGTCCGTGTCCCGCCTGGCTGTTTCCGGCTGACGGAGGTTCGGAGCATTGGGTGATCCAGATCCACGGGCGCGGGACGACTCGCGCGGAGGGTCTACGTGCGGTCCCGGTGTTCCGTGACCTCGGATACACGTCGCTTCTTGTGTCCTACCGCAACGACGCAGACGCCCCGCGCAGCCGACAGGGGACGTACATGCTCGGTGCGACCGAATGGCGTGATGTGGACGCCGCGATGACCTTCGCCCGTCGCCGGGGGGCACGACACATCATTCTCATGGGGTGGTCGATGGGCGGCCAGGTGGCGCTGCAACTCGACCTGAATTCGGCGCACGGGGACAGCGTTGTCGGACTCGTCCTCGACTCACCGGTCATCGACTGGGCTGATGTGCTCCGGTACCAGGCGCGTCTGCTGCGGGTTCCTCCTCCAATCATTTCTTTCGCGCTCGGTGCGCTGTCGTCCGACTGGGGTTCGCCTCTGCGC
>DMUE01000108.1:0-2209 GCA_003476465.1 Microbacterium sp.
GGCGCACAGCGCGAGCACCGCGTCGACATCCTCATCGAGCAGGCGAAGGAGAAGGGGCTCGACCCCTCGCACCTCGACTTCTACCTCGACTTCTTCCGCTTCGGCGCCCCGCCGCACGGCGGCTTCGGGATGGGACTTGCGCGCGTGCTGATGCTGCTGCTCGGGGAGTCCTCGATCCGCGAGGTGACATACCTCTTCCGCGGCCCGACGCGCCTCGCGCCGTAGCCTCGCGTCCCGCCGGCAAGCGCCGGCCGGCCACCCGCTTCTCGTCCGCCGGCACCGCTCCCGCGGCGCGCTCTGATCGCTAGAGGGCGACGTGCTCCGCGGCCCCGGGAGCGCCTTCGGATCTCTTGTCGTCGGCGTCCAGCAGTGCCTCCCGCAACCGCTCGGGAGCGACGCGCCAGTGCGCGTGCAGGCGTCCGTCGATCAGAAGCACGGGAATCTTCTCCCACCACTGCGCGTGCAGTGCCGGATCGTCGAGGATCGATCTTTTGACGATCTCGACCCGATCGGCAACCCCCTCAGGAAGATCGTCGAGCACGCGCTCCACGACCCCCTGGGCGACCTCGCACAGGTGGCAGTCCGGTTTNNGACTGGCAGATGACGTCGAACGGCTCGGCCGGCAACCGATCGAGCAGGTCGCCCAGCTTCGACATCGGAAAGTTGACCGCCGCGGGGACATGGCCTGCGGCGAACTCGTCTTCTTCGCGCACATCGATCAGCGGTACGCCGCCGCGCTCGTGCAGCTGCTGAACGGTTATCGACTTCATGTCGAGTCTCCTTCGCGTCGAGAGGAACGGATGACTGCTACCGGAGGGGCAAACACGAAGCGCCCGTCCCACGGACAGGCGCTCGGTATGTGGGGACCGCAGCCCCCGAGCCGCTACTTTTTGTTGCGGCGCTGGTGGCGAGTCTTGCGAAGCAGCTTGCGATGCTTCTTCTTCGCCATGCGCTTGCGGCGCTTCTTGATGACAGAACCCACGGAGGACCTCACTATGTCAGGGGTGGCGCCATCCGCGAGGTGTGCGGAGCGCCCGGGAACCGGCTCCGCGAACAGAGCCTTCGGACCAGCCTACCAGTCAGCCGACGTCGGCGATGGGCCCGCTCAGGCCCGGTGGCGTGTTCACGGCGTCCGTGACGGCCTGTTCCGGCACGCGGTAGGAGCGCCCGAAGCGGACGGCGGGCAGTTCACCCGCATGAACGAGTCGGTAGACGGTCATCTTGGACACGCGCATGATCTCGGCGACCTCAGCCACCGTCAGAAACCGCATGTCTGGCAATTCGGCCATCCGACCGCCCACTCTCTTCCCCAATGCGAACGCTCAGCACACTCTATGGGGGCACGGGGTCGGTGTAAACCTGTGTGACGGACGGGACCAGGGGATGAGTACGCTCAGGGGCGCCTGCGGAACGCCGACGTGACAGCGTGTTTGGCGGAGGCGGCGGCCCGTCCGACGAACTCCGCCGCCTGTGCGGCCGGCTCCGGAAGGGCGCCCGAGCCGATCCGCACAAGTGTTTCGGTGTCGGTCTCCTCGATCAGAAACGGCACGAGCCAGTCGTCGACCGTCTCGAGCGGCCCGATCTGCAGGCTGTAGTAGCGGTGCTGTCCTTCTTCGCGCACAGAGACGAGTTCGGCCTCACGAAGCACTTTGAGGTGTTTCGACACGGTGGGCTGGCTCACCCCGAGCTCCTGGACGATCTGCGAGACGCTGGTGCCACCATCCCCCGAAGAAGAGCGGGAGAGCAGAATCTGCAGGATCTCCCGCCGTGTGCCGTCCGCGATCACGTCGAAGATGTCCGCCATCCCCATAGGTTAGCCTCGCGAGAGCCCGAGTACCATGATGGGGGTTCTGCACGAAGGGGGCGGCTGCATGGCGAGGGTGCGGCCGTTGTCGACGTCTCGAACAGGCGGACGCTCGAACGACGGCTTCTGGCGTCGGGCCGCAACCGCGACCGGTCACGTACTGCGCGAGTTCACCACGTCGTCCCCCGCCCGGTTTGCGATCCTGGTCTTCGCGTCCCTGATCCTGATCTTCACCGCACTGCTCTCGCTCCCGGCGGCGTCGGCCAGCGGCAGGCAGGCGCCGCTCGTCGATGCCCTCTTCACCGCCGTCTCGACGATCTGCGTCACCGGCTTGACCATCGTCGACATCGCCACGTATTGGTCACCCATCGGCAAGACGATCATCTTCTTCGGGGTCAACATCGG
>DMUE01000108.1:2256-8685 GCA_003476465.1 Microbacterium sp.
GCGGCCATGTCGTTCACGAACACCGGCTTCACTCCCAACCCGGGTGGCCTCGAGCCCTTCGCCGACGACTACTTCCTGCTCACGGTCCTGATGATGTCGGTCTTCCTGGGCAGTATCGGGTTTCCCGTCATCTATGCACTGTCCAGGCACGTCTGGCACATCAAGCGCTGGTCGCTGCACCTCAAGCTCACCCTCATCACCACCGTCCTGTTGTTCGTGGCCGGAGCACTCGCGTTCTTGGGACTCGAGTACGAAAACCCCGGGACGTTCGGATCGATGGACGCCGGGAACACCGTTTTCCAGGCCTTCTTCCTCTCGGCGATGACGCGCTCGGGCGGCTTCTCCGTCGTCGACGTCGGTGAGCTCAACGGCTCGTCCCTCGTCGTGGGATCGATGCTCATGTTCGTCGGCGGCGGCTCCGCGTCGACCGCCGGAGGCATCAAGGTCACGACGCTTGCCGTGCTCGCTATCGCCGTGTGGTCCGAGGCCAGGGGGCGGGTGTCGGTGGAGGTGTTCGGCCGACGCATCCCGAGCGACGTGCAGCGCGTTGCCCTGTCGGTCGTCGCCTGGGGTGCCACGATCGTCGCGCTTTCGACCATCACGATCGCCCAGCTGACCAAAGCTCCGGTCGCCGAGGTGCTGTTCGACGTCATCTCGGGATTCGGGACCGTCGGCCTGTCGACGGGACTCACCGCCGAGCTTCCCGATCCCGCGGCCTACGTGATGGCGCTGACGATCTTCATGGGTCGCGTTGGTACAGTGACTCTCGCCGCGGCTGTGGCCGCGACTTCCCGTTCCCAGTTGTATTCGCTACCCGTGGAAAGGCCCATAGTTGGTTGAGCAGATCCGCGGCGACGCGCCCGTCCTGGTCATCGGTCTCGGCCGATTCGGAGCCGCCTGTGCGGGCGAGCTCGATCGGCTCGATCGCGAGGTCCTCGCGATCGACGAGAGCCTGGACCTCGTGCAGAAGTGGTCCGAACGCGTCACCCACACCGTTCAGGCGGACGCCCGCGAAATGGACGCGCTCACCCAGGTGGGTGCGGGCGACTTCCAGGTGGCCGTCGTGGCCGTCGGCTCGAGCATCGAGGCATCCGTGCTCATCACCGCGAACCTCGTCGACCTGAAGGTGCCGCAGATCTGGGCGAAGGCCGTTTCGCAGTCGCACGGCAAGATCCTGGCCCGCGTCGGCGCCAACCATGTCATCTACCCGGAGCGCGAGGCCGGCGAGCGCGTCGCCCACCTGGTGAGCGGACGGATGCTCGACTTCATCCGCTTCGACGACGATTTCGTGCTCGCCAAGATGTATCCGCCGCGGTTCATCCGCGGGGTCGAGCTGAACCAGTCCGGGGTGCGGACGAAGTACAACGTGAACGTCCTGGGCGTGAAGAGCCCCGGCAAGCCCTTCCGCTACGCCGAGGCGGACACGGTGGTGACCAACCACGACCTGATAATCGTCTCGGGCACCAACCGGGACATCGAGCGCTTCGCGTCGCTCGGCCGCTGAGCTTCGACGACCGGGCGCTCCGGCGCGCGGGAGGCTCAGCTCCCGGCGGCGAGCTCCCGCGAGCGCGCGAGCGCCGCATCCGTCGCGCGCTCGAACAGAGAGCCGAGGTCGGCATCGTGCAGGACCGCGATCGCCTGCTCGGTGGTACCACCCGGGCTGGTCACGCGCCGCCGCAATTCCGCGGGGTCCTCCCCCGTCGCCGCCAGTAGCGCCGCAGCACCGATGAACGTCTGTTCGGCCAGCAGTCGCGCCTGGCGCTCGTCGAAACCACGCGCCAGCGCCGCATGTGTGAACTGCTCGATCAGCAGGAACACGTAGGCGGGACCCGAACCCGAGATCGTGCCCAGGGCGTCGATCTGCTCCTCCGGCACCTCGACCACGACACCCACCGTCTCGAAGAGCCGACGCACCGCGTCGGCCTGGCCGGGTGTGACCGTCGCCCCGGAGGCGAGCCCGGTCACCGCTGCGCCGACGACGGCGGGCGTGTTCGGCATAGATCGGATCACGGCCGCCCGCTCGCCCAGCACCTCACGGAAGGTGGCGAGGCTCACCCCCGCGGCGAGGCTGACCACGACCGCTCCCGGGCGCAGGGCCGGCCCGATCTCTGNNACATTCCCCTCCGGATCGTCCGCGAGAGCGATCGAGGTCACCCCCTGGGAATGCGCGAGGATCCTGGCTTTCTCGCGGGTGCGGTTCGTGACCGTGATGCCGCCCTCGACGGGGGTGCCCGATGCCAGCAGACCCGCGAGGATCGCCCCACCCATCGATCCCGCCCCGATTATCGCAACGGATGGAAGCGGAACGGGCAGCGGCGGGCGGGCGGATGCCTCGTGGTCGACCATCAGGTCATCCTACGAGTCGCCGGGCTAGGATCGCCTCGGAGTCAGCGCTCCGAAACGGGAGGGACAAGATGCTCGTGAACGCCATCAGGGCACGTCAGATCGAAACCCCGAGGCTCACCGTGAACGTCCTCGAGCGAGCGGGCGACGACCCGGCCACGACGGCCGAGCGCACCCTCGTCCTCCTGCACGGGCAGGTCTCCTCCAGCTTGATCTGGCAGGAGTTCATGCAGGATCTGCCCCGCGACCTGCGTGTCGTCGCGATCGATCTGCGCGGCTTCGGTGGCACCGAGAACGCGCCGGTCGACGCCACGCGCGGTGTCCGTGACTTCAGCGACGATCTCCAGGCGACACTCGAGCTGCTCCAGGCCACTCCGGCGCACCTTNNCTCGACGGATGCCCCCACCTCGCCCCGCAGCGTATTCCGGGCCGCCTTCGTCGCACCCGGGTACGCGTCCGAGCACGAGGACGTCTGGGTCGAGGCGATGCTGTCGACCTCGACAGCGACCGGAAACTACCCGGGCGAGACCGTGGCGTCCGAGAACTGGCCCGGTTTCGCACCGGGCCCCATCGGCGTGCTGAACGCGCTCGCGCCACGCTACTTCGACGTGTCGGGCATCGTCGACCTGGATCCGAAGCCGCCGATCTTCTGGGTGCGCGGAGAGGACGATGTGATCGTCTCGGACACCTCGTTCTTCGACGCCGGCTACCTCGGTGAGGCAGGAATAATCCCCGACTGGCCCGGATCCGATGTCGCACCCGCGCAGCAGATGGTCACCCAGACACGGGACGTGCTCGCCCGATACGCCGAGGGCGGGGGCGACGTCGTGGAGGTTGCGCTCGCCGGTGTCGGTCATACCCCCCATCTGGAAAGTCCCGCCGAGGTGCGCCAGGGCGTCCTGCGCGTCATGGGATACGTCAACAGACCCGCCGATCCGGCCCCGCCGACCGAGGCCATCATCCTGAAGTCCGCCGACTGAAGGGCAGCACGTGAGCGCATCGGGTGGCGGCAAAGCGATAATCGCCGCGTTTCTCGCCAACCTGGGGATCGCCGTCGCGAAGTTCATCGCGTGGTTCTTCTCCGGCTCGGCTTCCATGCTCGCCGAGGGCATCCACTCCCTCGCCGATTCGGGCAACCAGATCCTGTTGCTGCTCGGCGGCCGGAGGGCCCNNTCCCGTTGATCGTGCTGGTCGTGGCGATCGGCCTGGAGTCGTTCTCGTTGCGCACGGCGGTGCGCGAGAGCAACCTGGTCCGGGCGGAGGGCGAGTCGTGGATCGGGTTCATCCGGCACGCGAAGGCGCCGGAACTCCCCGTCGTGCTGCTCGAGGACGTGGCCGCGCTCATCGGGCTCGTATTCGCCCTGCTCGGGGTGGGACTGACCGCCATCACCGGCGATCCGCTGTTCGACGCGCTGGGGACCCTCATGATCGGCGTGCTGCTGATCGTCGTCGCCATCACCCTCGGAATAGAGACGAAGAGCCTGCTGGTCGGGGAAGGCGCGAACCCGGGCGACCGCGACACCATCATCCGGGCGATCGAAGCCGGCGACGCGTCCGTGACCCTGATCCACATCAAGACGCTCTACCTCGGCCCGGACGAGCTGATGGTGGCGGCGAAGCTGGGCTTCCCCACCGATCAGACGCTCGGCAGTGTGGCGGCCACGATCGACCGTATTGAGGCCGGGGTGCGCGAGGCTGTACCGGCCGCACGCGTCGTCTACCTCGAGCCGGACGTCCTGCGCCTGCCGAAGAACGACCCCAGCAGCGTAGCGGATGCCTCCGCCTCCACTCCCCCGACGACCTCCGCCCGATAGGGCAGCCGTCGGTCGCGGACGACGTCGTACACAGAGCCCACGGCTCCGGCCTTGTCGTCCCAGGACCCGAACACGACGCGCGAGATCCGGGCCTGCAGCAACGCCCCCGCGCACATGATGCACGGCTCGAGCGTGACGACGAGCGCGTGCCCCTCGAGGTTCCACGACCCCGCGACCGCCGCCGCCCCGCGAAGCGCCAGGACCTCGGCGTGTGCGGTGGGATCTCCCGTCGCCTCGCGCTCGTTGCGCCCCTCTGCGATGATCGTGCCCGCGGCATCCGTCACGACGGCTCCTACAGGGACGTCCCCAGCGGCTCCCGCCTCGGCGGCGAGCGCGAGGGCGCGGGCCATCGCGGTGGAATCGGCGGGGGAGCCGAGCGAGGGTACGGCGGTCACGCCCCGAGCATACGACTCGGTAGCCTGTGCATATGCGTGTGCATGTCGCCGACCACCCTCTCATCACCCACAAGCTGACGGTTCTGCGCGACAAGCGCACTCCCTCGCCGGTGTTCCGCCAGCTCACGTCGGAGCTCGTCACTCTGCTCGCCTACGAGGCGACCCGGAGCGTTCGCGTCGAGCCGATCGAGATCGACACGCCCGTGACGACCACGATGGGCCTGCGCATCGGCGACCCGCGTCCGATCGTCGTTCCGATCCTGCGCGCGGGACTCGGGATGCTCGAGGGCATGGTCACTCTGCTGCCGAGCGCCGAGGTCGGTTTTCTCGGGATGGTTCGCAACGAAGAGACCCTCGAGCCCTCGACCTATGCCGAACGACTGCCCGACGATCTGAGCGACCGGCAGTGCTTCGTGCTCGACCCGATGCTCGCGACCGGCGGGTCGCTCGGGACGGCGGTCGATTTCCTCTTCACNNCTACTCCGTAACGGTGACGGTGAACTCGACGGGCTGAATTCCGCCCTGCTCGTTCTTCAGTGTCACCTCGGTCTCTCCGACTGCCTCACCGATCAGCCCCGGGTTGAACGTCGCGCCGCCGCGCTCGCCACCCGGCGAGAAGCTGACGATCGACGGGTCGGCGATCTCGGCCGAGTAGCTGTCCTCCCCCAGGTCACCGGTGGTGATGTCGAGGACCTGGCCGACGCGCAGTTCGACACTCGCATCCTGAAGCTCTTCCGCAGACATGATGACGGGGGTGACCACGTCGCCGTCGCCTCCGGAAGAGGAGGAGCAGCCCGCGAGGACGAAAGTGGCGACGACGGCAGCGGCGGCGAAAGCGAGGTTTCGGGTTCTCATGGCAACAGTGTGGCGGATCGTCTTCGGTCGAGGCGGTAAGGCCGGGCTCCGGCGTGGCGCGCCGATATAGCGTGGTCGGATGACCGTCTCACCACAGCCGTCGCCTGCACCGCGCATCGTGGTCATGGGCGTATCGGCCGTCGGCAAGTCCACGGTCGGAGCGGCACTGGCAGACCGTCTCGGAATCCCCTTCCTGGACGCCGACGATCTGCACGACGAAGCGGCTGTGTGCGCGATGCGCGCGGGCACCGCGCTCACGGACACGGCGCGGATGCCGTGGCTCGCCCGCGTCGGCATCGCTTTGACGGAGCAGGCGGAGGGCGCGGTCATCGCCTGCTCCGCGCTCGCGCGGCGCCATCGCGATGCGATCCGGGCGAGCGCCGAGGACGCCGTCTTCGTGCACCTCGACGCGCCGGCCGACGCCCTGGCTCTTCGCGCCGCTGCCCGCGAAGGGCATTTCATGCCGGCGTCCCTGCTGGAGTCGCAGCTCGCAACCCTCCAACCGCTCGAGTCCGATGAGGCGGGGTTCGCGATCGACGCCACCCTGCCCGTCGAGAATCTCGTCACGGCCGCGGCGGAGCGCCTGGGGCGGCCACCAGCCTCGCGAACGCGCTGAGTCGTGCCACACCCTCGGGCGTGTGCGGCAGATCGTCGAGCAGTCCCGGCGAGTAGACCAGGTACGCGGCAACCTCGGCTCGCGAGATCGCAACGTTCAGCCGGTTGGGGAGCAGCAGGAACTCCAGGCCCCGCGGAGCGTCACGGCCCGACGACGCCGCAAGCGACACGATCGACACAGCCGCCTCCTGCCCCTGGAACTTGTCCACGGTGCCCACCCGGACGGGCGCCAGGCCAGCCGCTTCCAGCGCAGCCCGCACGGTGCTCGCCTGGGCGTTATAGGGAGTCACGATGATGATGTCCGCGGCCGTGAGAGGGCGGCGCGGCGCAGCGCGCGGCT
Organism: Microbacterium sp.; assembly: GCA_003476465.1. Lineage (GTDB taxonomy): Bacteria > Actinomycetota > Actinomycetes > Actinomycetales > Microbacteriaceae > Microbacterium. The sequence goes on from DMUE01000108.1 coordinate 8,619, forward strand.
CGCCGCCCTCGCGCACCACGCCGCCCTCGCGCACCACGCCGCCCTCGCGCACCACGTCGGTCTCGCG
>DMUE01000025.1:0-2464 GCA_003476465.1 Microbacterium sp.
GCCAGGGCCACGCCTGTCGGCACGACGATGTGCGCGCCGAGGAATCCTGCGGCCGCGACTGTGGCGAACAGCCCGAGAACACCGCGCCGACGAGACCAGCGAACCGCCGGCCTGGCGGGCGGACGTCGCCCGACGGTGCCGGGTGACGTCGGCGAGCGACTCATGGACGAGCGCCTCGACGCGGGGGCCATCTCGTTGTGCATCTCGTTGCCCTGGCTCACAGTGTGTCGAGCTTACCCGGGAGTCTGCTGCATCGCCACGTCGGCCGCACGCCGCTGATGGCGGTCCTCACCGCACCGCGAGCATGACGTCGACGACCGCGTCCAGCACGGCATCCACCTGCTCTTCGCGGTACCCGCGCCGCTGCATACGGAAGGCGACCCCACGGACCTGCTCGACGGTCACCGGGCGGCCCGCTTCGAAGTACTCCACAAGTCGCTCTGCCACCAGATCCACCTCGTCAGTGCGGTAGCCGAAGCGCAACCATCCGGCACGGGCGAATCGGCGACCGCGCGGGCGGCCGAGGCGGTCGAGGAGCACCTGCGCGTCGTCCCGTGCCCGTTCGACCCACGCCTGCGTACCTATCGCAGCAACCGCCGCTTCGCGATCGCGGACGGCGAAGGCATCCTCGATGCGGGCGAGCGCTGCATCCACCGCGTCGATCGCATAGCCGCCCTTCACGAGCGGGAAGGCCACCGTGCGAATCGCCGCCGCCGTCAGATGGGGCTCGCCGCCCGGCGCGGGGTCACCCTCGAATTCCATCCGTGCCCGTTCGAGGAAGGCATCGACGGCGGACTTGTCGTACGCGCGCTCGCGGCGCGGAGCCTCGGGGAACAGGTGCGGCTTCGGAGCGGGTGTCACGGACTCCTCAGAACCCGCCCCGGCGGAGTCCGGAGGGGCGTCACGCGTCGTTCCCGCTGTGCTGTTCGCCTGGGGCGCGGGGCCGGTCATGCTGCTCCCAGGGGTGAGAGGACAAAGAAGAGGGCCAGAGCAGCGGCGGCGGACGGCAGGATCGAGTCAAGACGGTCGAGGACGCCGCCGTGTCCGGGAAGCCACGAGCTCATGTCCTTGATGCCGAGGTCGCGCTTGAGCATCGACTCACCGAGGTCACCCGCCGTGGCCGTGGCCAGAACGACCGTGCCGAGGATCAGCCCCGCCCACCACGGCAGTCCCAGAAGCAACCAGGCGAGCAGGACACCGGCGATCAGTGCTGCGGCGAACGCGCCCCCGAAGCCCTCCCACGTCTTCTTGGGACTGATCCGGGGCGCCATGGGCGTTCGTCCGAAGGCCACACCCGCCGCGTACGCCCCGGTGTCAGAGGCCACGGCGATGATGATGAACGACAACACCCACCACTGCCCGCCCTCCTGGCGCAGCAGCACCATGGCCAGGCCCGCCAGGAAAGGAACGTAGAGCTGCACGAGCACGCCGATCAGGACGTCCGCGAGGACATCACCGTAACGGCGGGCGTCCTGTGCGATCATCTGCCCCAGTACGCGCCAGACGATCACCACGGCGACATCGACGAACACCAAGACCCACAGCGCCCACAGATCGAAGAAGAACCCGCCCGGGAGCAATACCAGGACGAACGCTATCTGGGGCACCAGGTCGATGCGCCGACCCGATGCTTGCAGGGCGCGACAGAGTTCGAACGTCCCCAGCAGCGCCACGCCCAGAGCGAAGATCCCGAAGGCGCCTTTCAGGAAGACCAGCGACGCGATCACGACCGCACCGATGGCCAATCCGACGAGAATCGCGACGATCAGGTCACGGCCCGTGCGCTGTTTGATGCGCTCGTTCGCCTCACCGAATTGATCGCGCGCGTGCGCGACCTGCTGCTCCAACTCGCTGCGCGCCGCGCGCACGTGCTCGTGAAACGCGGCAGCGGAGTCGTGTCCTGCGCCCCGGCCCGCGCGAGCCGGCGGGGCGTCACCGGGCTCGGATTCGTCGGATGCGTCGCTCATGATCGGAGTGCGGCTCAGACCTCGAGCAGCTCCGCCTCTTTACGTTTGAGTGCCTCGTCGATCAGCTCGACGTGTGCCTTCGTGAGAGCGTCGAGTTCTTTCTCGCCACGCGAGATCTCGTCCTCGCCGACATCGCCCTTGAGCGCATCCAGGTCGTCCTTCGACTTGCGCCGGATACCGCGAACGTGCACTTTGGCGTCCTCACCCTTGGTGCGGACGATCTTGACGAACTCCTTGCGACGCTCCTCGGTCAGCTCGGGCATCGTCACGCGCACGAGGTTTCCGTCGTTCGTGGGGTTCGCACCGAGGTTCGGGGTGTTCCGAATGGCCTCCTCGATCGCCTTCAACGCCGACTTGTCGTAAGGGGTTACGACGATCGTGCGCGCTTCGATGTTATTGAGCGAGGCGAGCTGCGCGAGCGGGGTGGGGGTGCCGTAGTAGTCCACGAGGATCTTCTGGAACAACTGCGGGTTCGCACGACCGGTGCGCACAGACGC
>DMUE01000025.1:2470-5267 GCA_003476465.1 Microbacterium sp.
CGCATGTCCATGTGGTTGTCCATGCACAGGCTGAATGCGGTCGAGTCGACGACCTTCAGGCCGCGCTGCAGGGCAGCGTTGTAGGTGAGACGGTCCAGGCGCACAGCGGTGGGATCCGTCCGGGGATCGGCGGTGTAGACGCCGTCGACGCCGTTCTTGGCGACGAGCACCTCTGTCGCACCGATCTCGAGCGCTCGCTGCGCCGCAACCGTGTCGGTCGAGAAGTAGGGCAGACCCGCCCCGGCGCCGAAGATCACGACGCGTCCCTTCTCCAAGTGCCGCTCGGCACGCCGCGGGATGTACGGCTCGGCGACCTGCATCATCGCGATCGCAGACTGGACGCGGGTGGCGGCACCCGCTTGCTCGAGGAAGTCCTGCAGGGCGAGGGCGTTCATCACCGTGCCCAACATGCCCATGTAGTCGGCCCGCCCGCGATCCATGCCGCGCTGGCTGAGCTCGGCGCCGCGGAAGAAGTTCCCCCCGCCGACGACGATGGCGATCTCGACGCGGCCGACCGCCTCCGCGATCTCACGAGCAATCTGGCTGACGACATCGGGGTTCACGCCGAGAGATCCCCCGCCGAACGCCTCACCCGAAAGTTTGAGCAGGACGCGTCGGCGCCCGGTAGCCTCGTCGATCACGCAGCATCCTTCCCTCACCTCCAACCTAACGGCAGAGAACTCGGGTCGCGCACTCGGAGCCTCCCCGACGGAAGTGACGGGCGCAGCGAAAAAGGGGCCCGGTGCACCGCACCGGGCCCCTGTCGTCACAGCGTCAGGCGCCGACCTTGAACCGCGCGAAGTCGGTGACCGTGATGCCCGCATCCTGCGCGACCTTGCCGACGGACAGCTTGTTGTCCTTCGCGTAGTCCTGCTCGAGGAGGGCGACCTGCTTGAAGAATGCGTTCACGCGCCCCTCGACGATCTTGGGCAGCGCCGCTTCGGGCTTGCCCTCTTCGAGCGAGATCTTGGTGACGATGTCGCGCTCGCGCTCGACCTCGGTCTCGGGAACGTCCGACTTCGCGAGGTAGGAGGGGTTGGCGAAAGAGACGTGCTGGGCGATGCTCCGGGCAGTCTCGGCGTCGTCACCCGCGTAGGCGACGACGACACCGATCTGCGGCGGCAGGTCCTTGCTGGTCTTGTGGAGGTAGATCTCGAAGTTGTCGCCCGTCAGCGTGCGGACGCGACGCAGTTCGACCTTCTCGCCGATTATCGCGGCCTCGTCCGAGATGAGCTGGTCGACCGTGCCGGTGCCCGCCGGTGCGGCCAGAGCGGCCTCGACCGAGTCGGCCGAGACGGCGGCCACGGCATCCGCGACCTTGTCTGCGAGTGCGATGAATCTGTCGTTCTTCGCGACGAAGTCGGTCTCGCACGCCAGTTCGACGAGGGTCACCTTGCCGTCCTGTTCGCGGGCGACGACGAGTCCCTCGCTCGTGGAGCGGTCGGCACGCTTGGCGTTGCCCTTCGCTCCCTTGAGGCGCAGGATCTCAATGGCCTTCTCGAGATCTCCGTCGGCCTCTTCGAGCGCCTTCTTGGTGTCGACCATGCCGGTGCCGAGCTGCTCGCGCAACGCCTTGATGTCGGCGATCGTGAAGTTTGCCATGGTGTGTGAGCCCCTTGTGGTGTCTCTGTTATCTCGTGGGTGTCGGGGTGGTCGGAGCGCCGGGCGGGCGTTGGCCGGCCCGGCGCTCCGACTCGCTTATTCGGCGGATGCCGCGGAAGCTGCGTCCTCGGCGGCCTGGACGTCGGCGGCGTCGAGGCCGGCAGCCTCGGCCAGCGTCTGGTCGTGCGCCTCAGCGCCCGCGGCGTCATCGGCGCTCTCCGTGGCGGATGCCTCGTCGATCGCCTGCTCCTCGGCGACGGGCCCGTTCTCGAGGGCCNNGCCCACCGAGCGAATCGCGTCGTCGTTGCCGGGGATCGGGTACTGGAACTCGTCCGGGTCGGCGTTCGTGTCGAGAATTCCGATCACGGGGATGCCGAGCTTCTTGGCCTCGTTGATCGCGAGGTGCTCGCGCTTGGCGTCTATGACCCAGATGGCCGAGGGCGTCTTGGTGAGGTTGCGGATTCCGCCGAGTGACTTGTGCAGCTTGTCGAGCTCGCGCTTCTTGATCAGCAGTTCCTTCTTGGTGAAGCCACTGTTCGCGGGAACCTCGTAGTCGAGCTCTTCGAGCTCCTTCATCCGGGCGAGGCGCTTGGAGATCGTCTGGAAGTTGGTCAGCAGGCCACCGAGCCAGCGCTGGTTGACGTAGGGCTGGCCCACGCGGGTCGCTTGTTCGGCGATGACGCTCTGCGCCTGCTTCTTCGTACCGACGAACAGCACGGTGCCGCCGCGCGCGACCGTTTCCTTGACGAAGTCGTACGCCTTGTCGATGTACGACAGCGACTGCTGCAGGTCGATGATGTGGATGCCGCTGCGCTCGGTGAGGATGAAACGCTTCACCTTCGGATTCCATCGACGTGTCTGGTGTCCGAAGTGCACGCCCGAATCGAGCAGTTGGCGAATGGTGACGACGGCCATGGCCGACTCCTTCTCTTGGCGCCCCCGGGCGCCTCTTGCGGTTGTACATCCGTCGCTCCGGGTCGGGCGACGTGTCCTGGTGACCGGCACGCACTCCCACCCGCCGTGAGGCGGGACCGTGGGGAGGGATGCCACGCGCGATCCACTGATCGCAGCGCTCTGGGCACGCGAAGTCACCCCGAAAACGAGGTGCTCTCTCAGTGTATCAGGCGCACACCGCGCCACGGCGTCGCCCTGACACGGCTCCTCCCCCGCGTCTGGAGGATGAGCGGGTTCCCCA
>DMUE01000019.1:0-437 GCA_003476465.1 Microbacterium sp.
GTCTCACCGAACGCGGCGTCATTTTCGACGATCGTTCGCACGTAGTCGCAAAAGTACCCCGCGCCCCCAGCCTGTTGGCGCCCCTGCTCGGTGGGGTTGATCGCGGGAACGATCGGCTCCGCTTTCGCCGCGTCGTGCTGTTCCTGCGTGATCTTGCCCTCCGCGAGCATCCGCCCGAGAACATAGTTGCGCCGGTCCGTCGTGACGGCGTAGCCCGACGCCGCGCCGTTTGTTTCGCTTTCGGGACGATCCAGGCGGAACGTGTTGGGGTTCTGCACCATGCCGGCGAGGGTTGCCGCTTGAGAAATCGTCAGATCGGCGGCGTTGACGCTGAAGTAGTACTGTGCGGCCGCGCCGATGCCGTAGGTCGTGCCCCCGAAGTTCGCGATGTTGAGGTAGCCGAGCAGAACATCGTTCTTGGAGTAGCGCTGCTCGAG
>DMUE01000019.1:460-4265 GCA_003476465.1 Microbacterium sp.
GTGCCGATGAGGTCGACTCCACCGTGTTGGTAATAGCGGGGATCCTCGCTGGAGAGGATCGCGTCGATCATCACTGGAGAGATCTGCTCGTAGGTCAGCGGAACGCGGTTCTGGTCGTAGAAGCGTGCGAGTAGAAGATCACTGCCATCGCCCTGCTTGGCGTAGATCTCCGTCGGCTGCATCAGGTCGTCGATGTCGAGGTAGCTCGGCATGTTGTCGAACATCGTGATGGCGCTCGTTGCGGCGGCGCTGGAGACGGCGATCGCCGGAGTGACGGCGGCGGTCACGAGAAGACCGGCGACTGCGCTCAGGCCTACGAGGCCGGCGATCCCGCCGAGCATGCCCGTAGCCGTCCGATTCTTATCAGGCATAGGGTTGATCGTAAGGGAGATACCTGAGCGATGACCGAAACGGCCTCGCGTGGCTCCCGGTCAGCCGATCCGGCCCTCGATCTCGGGAGAGCAATGACCACCTGGGAGTACCTCACGACTCCGCTGTTGATTCACAACACCGCAGCGATCCTGAACAACTGGGGCAAGCAAGGCTGGGAGCTCGTGCAGATCGTGGCCGGCCCCGAAGGCGGCCTCGTTGCCTACTTCAAGCGTCCCACCGGCGGATCGGATGCCTCGGGTAACTCTGGTCTCGCCGCGGCGGCCGAGGCATCCCGCCAGTTCGAAGGACAGTGATCGCGTGAGCGTGTCTGCGAGACTCGCCGAACTCGGCATCGCTCTGCCCGGTGTGGTGACCCCTTTGGCGGCGTACGTTCCGGCGAAGGTGCACGGCGGGCTCGTGTATACCGCAGGTCAGCTTCCGCTCGCCTCAGGTCAGCTCCCCGCCGCGGGCAAGGTCGGTGATGGTCACGGGCTCGTTCCCGCAGCCGAGGCGAAGGCGTACGCGCGACAGTGCGCGCTCAATGCCGTCGCCGCGGCGGCGGCCGCCGCGGGATTGGACAACCTCACGGGTGTCGTCAAGGTCACCGGGTTCGTCGCATCCTCGCCCGACTTCGTCGGCCAGCCCGGCGTCATCAATGGAGCGAGCGAGGTACTGGGCGAGATCTTCGGCGACGCGGGGCGCCACGCGCGATCCGCCGTCGGCGTGTCCGTGCTCCCGCTCGACAGCCCGGTCGAGGTCGAGGTCATCTTCTCGATCGCCTGAGCGCTCCCCGCTCGGCCGCGAAGCGACGATTCGGCCGAGTCGTTCGCTTCGGTGGAGCGACGCCCGGCAAAGCCCGAACGACCGGCTCACCCCGTGAAACGTGACAGAAAAGCGCGCGTACGCGCTTCCCGTGGTGCGCCGAGCACCTGAGCCGGGGTGCCCTCTTCCAGAACGCGCCCCTCGTCGAGGAACAGCACGCGATGGGCGACGTCGCGGGCGAACGCCATCTCGTGCGTCGCCATCAGAATCGTGGTGCCCTCCTCGGCCAGCGCCCGCACCAACTCGAGAACCTCGCCGACCAGCTCGGGGTCGAGGGCAGAAGTGATCTCGTCGAGCAGGAGGACCTCGGGGTCGGTCGCGACGGCTCGCGCGATCGCGACGCGCTGCTGCTGCCCACCCGAGAGGCGATCGGGGTGTTCGGCGGCCTTGTCGGCAAGCCCGACGCGTTCGAGGATCGCACGCCCGCGAGCCTCGGCATCCGCTCTCTTCTCTCGTCGCGTCACCCGAGAGGCCAGGGTGACGTTGTCGAGTACCGAGAGGTGCGGGAAGAGGTTGAAGCCCTGAAAGACGAAGCCGAGACGAGAACGCACGCGGTTCGCGTCGACGCGTGGATCGGAGATGTCGTCGCCCGCGAGCAGGATCCGGCCGTCGTCGATGGGCTCGAGCAGGTCGAGGCAGCGCAGGAGCGTCGACTTGCCCGATCCGCTCGCTCCGATGACGGCAACGACCTCGTGTCGTGCCAGATCCAGCGAGACCCCGCGCAGCACGTCGCGGTCGCCGAACGACTTCCACAGATGAGTGGCGGAGAGCAGCGCGGTCACAGGATCGCTCCGGCCTGCTCGCGCCGCCGTAGTCGCGCGGTATACCAGTCGGTGAGGCGGATCGTCGGGATCGCGAGCAGGATGAACAAGATGCCCGCCACGATGTAGGGCGTGAAGTTGTAGGTCTGTGCGCCTTCGATCTTGGCTGCGAGCACGGCGTCGGTCGCTCCGAGGATCGAGATGAGTCCGACGTCCTTCTGCATCGCGACGAAGTCGTTCATGAGCGGCGGCGTGACCCGTCGGAATGCCTGGGGAAGCACGACGCGGCGGAGGGTCTGCGGATAGCTGAGCCCGAGCGCCCGTGCCGCCAGGCGCTGGGAGGGGTGGACGGACTCGATGCCCGCGCGAATCACCTCCGAAACGTACGCGGAGTAGGTCAGCGTCACGGCGATGGTGCCGAGGTAGAGCGGATCGATCCGCACGTTCGTGATCGTGGGCAGGCCGAACCCGACCAGGTACAGCACGATGATGAACGGCAGCCCGCGGAAGGTGTCGGTGTACGCCGCGGCCAGGGCGCGGAGGGGGAGGAAGACGGGACCCTGCAGGGTGCGCAGCAATGCGACGAGCAGCGCCACGGCGGCGACGGTGAGGACAGAGAGCCCGAGGACCTTGAGGTTGAGCAGAAAGCCCTCCCACACGGCCGGGAGGGCGTCCCAGGCGACGGCGGGATTGAAGAACGCGCGCTGCACGCTCGCCCACCCCGGTGTGTTGATGATCGTGGCCCACACGATGATCGCGAAAACCGCTGATGACGCGATCGCGACGAGCACCGAGCGCCGCGACTGGCGTGCGCGATACGCACGACGCTCGAGTTCGAGGTTGCTGGGGGAGTGGACGCTCACGGCTCGACGGTACCCGGGGCGAGACGGGCGGTGCCGCGCCGCCTCACTGCAGGAGCGTGACGCCCTGGCCCGCACCGAGCCATTCGTCGGTGATTTCGTCGAGCGTGCCGTCCTCGCGCAGCGTGTCCAGCGCAGCAGAGACGCGCTCCGTCAGCGGGGAGCCCTTGGGCAGTACCACGCCCCATTCGTCCGGGATGCCGCCTGCCGGGAGCTCGCCGACGATGAACGAATCCTCGATGTAGAGGGCCGTGGCAAGGTACGCCGTCGGCAGGTCGATCACGAATGCGTCGATCTGTCCCGCATTCAGGGCGGCGACGACGTCCTCATTCGATCCGAAGAGTTGCGGGTCTGTCGTGGGTTGCACGACCTCCTGGAGGGTCTGCGCGCTGGTCGACCCGGCCATCGCACCGATCGTGAGATCCTTCAGACCGGCGATCGAGTCGACGCCGTCGGCCGGGCCGCCCTCTATCGCGACGACCGCCTGGCTGGCGGAGTAGTACGGGGAGGAGAAGTCGACGGCCTGTTTGCGCTCGTCGGTGATCGTGTACTGCTGGATGTTGAAGTCGAAGTTCTTGGGCCCCGGTGCGATCGCGGCCTCGAAGCTCGTCCGCACCCACTCGACATCGTCGTGTTCGAACCCGAGCTCGTCCGCGATCGCGTAGGCGACGGCCGCCTCGAAACCTTCGCCCGACGCCGGGTCGTCATCGACCACGTAGGGGTAGTAGGCGATGTCGCCGGTCGCGATCGTCAGCTTGCCGGGTGTGACGAATCCGGCATCCGGATCGCTGGACGCGTCGGCGTCGCCGGATCCGCCCGCGCAGCCCGTCAGGGCGAATGCGGCGACCGTGATTCCGGCGGCGAGGGTGAGCAGGCGGGAGCGCGACATGGAGCCTCCAAGGCGAGGGGAGTGCCCGGATGCTGTGGGCAGGTGCGCCTCTATTCTCGTCACCGCATGCTCAGCCTGGGCGCTGAGCGTCGAATTGTTAC
>DMUE01000019.1:4291-4946 GCA_003476465.1 Microbacterium sp.
CCCCTCGCGGACGGGGTGCTTCTGCAGATTCTGAACTCGAGACGATCCTGAGAATCGTCGGTCGGTGTTTCGAGTAACGCTAACGGGGTGGGCCCCGTGGGGCTCGAACCCACGACCCGCGGATTAAAAGTCCGATGCTCTACCGACTGAGCTAGAGGCCCGTCCGACCAGCCTACTGAACCTCGAGAGGGCGAGCGCACGCGAAGAAACGGCCGCCGGAACCCCCTCGCAGGTAGGTTCCGACGGCCGGGTGGTCCGTGATGTGCGCGAACCCCCCGGATCGCGCACATCACGAGGGATCACATCGGGGGCATCAGCACCGTGTCGATGAGGTAGACCGTGGCGTTCGCGGTTTGGACACCACCACAGATCACGGCGGACTCGCCGTTGACCATGATGTTGTCGCCGCTGCCGGTCACCTCGACGTCAGCACCCTGAACGGTGGTGTGCGTGCCCTCGATGTCGTCAGGGGCGACCTGGCCCGGAACCACGTGGTAGGTCAGGATCGACGTCAGCGTGGCCGTGTCCGTCTTGAGGGCCTCGATCGTGGCGGGGTCGATTTTCGCGAACGCGTCATCGACGGGTGCGAAGACAGTGAACTCGCCGCTGTTGAGCGTGTCCACGAGGTCGACCTCGGGGTTGAGCTGGCCGCTGA
>DMUE01000200.1:0-5458 GCA_003476465.1 Microbacterium sp.
GCCCGGCAGGTTCATCACGCTCTTCAGGTCGACTCCCCGGGGCGCCACGATCCCGATCAATTCACCCGAGGGATCGATCGCCGCGGCCTGCGTGCCGTCGATACGTGCCGCCGCTCCCGTGAGCCGCTGGCCATGACGCAGAGCGGAGGCCTCGGCCTCGGTCACCTGCACTGCCCCGAGAACGCGAACGGCGACCTCTGCGGGGGTCAGCAGCGCAGCGCCACCGATGCCGCCCGGGGTCACGGCCTCGGCGATCGCGAAGGGACCGACCCGCGTGCGCCGCAGCGCCGCCAGATGGCCGCCCACGCCGAGTGCGGAACCCAGATCGCGAGCGAGGGCCCGGATGTAGGTGCCGCTCGAGCAGTCCACGACGACATCGATGTCCACCGCGTCGTCCATGTACCGCAGATCGAGCACGTCGAAGCGCGATACCGTCACCTCGCGCGCGGCCAACACCACTTCTTCCCCCGCGCGGGCACGGTCGTATGCGCGGCGGCCGCCGACCTTGATCGCCGAGACGGTGCTCGGTACCTGTGAGATCTGGCCCGTCAGAGCGGCGATCGGGGCCCGGATGAGGTCGCTGTCGATACCAGCGAGAGCCGAGGCATCCGCCCGCGAGATCTCGGCGCCGTCCGCGTCGTCCGAGTCGGTGGCCGAACCCAGGCGAATGGTGGCCTCGTAGGTCTTGTCCAGGCCGACGAGGTAGGTGAGCAGCCGGGTCGCAGCGTCCACGCCGAGCACGAGCAGACCGGTCGCCATCGGGTCGAGCGTTCCGGCGTGGCCGATCTTACGGGTGCCGAGCGCCTGACGGGCGCGCGCGACCACGTCGTGGCTCGTCATCGCGCCGGGCTTGTCGACGAGCAAGATCCCGGGTCCGTGGGGGCCGACCATCAGCAGAAGTCCGCGTAGAGGCGACGCGGATGCCCGGGGTCGGTGTTGTCGACGATAACGGATGCCGCGTGCGACAACGCCGAATCGCGCCGGTCGAGCCCCTGCCCGGCGCGCTGGCGATTATCGACGGGGGCGGTGGGATCGGGATCAGTCCCGTCGCGCCGAGTCACCCGCTGCGCCGCGAAGTCGGCGGCAACCTCGAGCCACACCGACCAGTGCCAGAGCCCACGCAGGGTCGGGCCGTGCAGGAAGATGCCGTCGACGATCAAAACGGCGTCTTCCGGCCCGGTCACCCAACGCGCCTCGGCCGGCACGTCGCGGGCGACGTCCCAGGCGGCGAGCTGAAAGCCCGCCGACGGCATCGTCGCACCGTTCCGGAAGGGGTCGATGAGCACACGTCGAAAGGTAGCCTCATCGTACGAGTCGAAGGACAAGCCCCCCGGCGAGTCCCGCCCACCCGCATGGCGTTCCCCGCGCGGGCGGTGAAAGCCGTCCATCGGGGCACGGAAAACGGATGTCCCCTCCTCGGCGAAAACGTCGGCGAGCCCGTCCGCGAAGACGGTCATGCCCGCGCCGGCGGTGCCATCCACGGCGACGATCACACGCCCCGCCCGGTACGAGCGCCGCACCTCGTCGCGGAGTTCCCGCAGCAGGGTCGTGCGGGGCGTGACGGGCAAGCGCATCCCCCCAGCCTACGGCGCGCCGCCAGCCCCCATCCACGGTCGCCCACTCGTGCGGGATCAGCGTCGTCGGCGTCCTAAACCCCATTCAGGTCACCATCGGCCATCCCGTCGGACAACACTCCGGACGAATCGCGGCCGGGACCCGCGGATGCGTCAGTCCCAGCCCCCCAGCCCATCTTCGTCCGGAGCGTTGTCCTGCTGCGGCCCGCACCGCGGACGCCGGCGATTGCCACCTGGGCTCATAGGGTGGAACCATGCGCGCCTCCCCCGCCCCCGCCGAGGCGGCAGAGGTGGAGTGGGTGCCCGAACTGATCGATTGGTACGCCGCCACCGCGCGCAAGCTGCCGTGGCGGCGCACCGGTTTCGGGGCGTGGGGTGTACTCGTCAGCGAGTTCATGCTGCAGCAGACGCCGGTGAACCGCGTCGTGCCGTATCTCGAGGCGTGGCTCGAACGCTGGCCGACACCCGCGTCGCTGGCGGCGGAGGTTCCCGCCGAAGCCGTGCGGCAGTGGGCGAACCTGGGTTACCCGCGGCGCGCCCTCTGGCTGCACCGGGCGGCGACCGAGATCACCGCCCGGTATGGCGGAATCGTCCCGCGAGACGTGGACGCCCTGCTCGCTCTCACCGGAATCGGTGATTACACCGCCCGGGCCGTCGCGGTTTTCGCCTACGGTCGTCGTGAGCCCGTCGTCGACACGAACACCCGGCGCGTGCTCGCGCGCGTCGTCGCGGGACGCTCGCAACCCGGGCCCGCGCACCGGCGCGACCTCGACGAGATGCGCGAGATCCTGCCCGTCGATGTCGAACGCTCGACAATCGTCAACGCCGCGGTTATGGAACTGGGCGCTGTGCTCTGCACAGCGCGCTCACCCCGATGCGATGACTGCCCCATCGCCGGCCTCTGCGCGTGGCGCGCGGCGGGCTACCCGGACACCGGCGACACCCGGCCCCGCCGGGCGCGGTACGAGGGCAGCGACCGGCAGACGCGCGGGGCGGTTCTCCGCGTGCTGCGAGAAGCCGATGGCCCTGTGCCCCTCCACGCCGTCATCCCGGACTGGCCGGACTCGATCCAGCGCGACCGCGCGATCGATTCCCTCGNNCCGGAGTCATCGCGCGGCTTGGTGTAGGGGTCGGCGTCGCCGGCATACTGTGCCGACCCGGCGATCCCGGCGACCGCCGCGTCGCGCTCGCGCGCTTCGCGCAGAAGCACCGAGATGGCGTCGGCGTTGTCGGGCAGAGCGTCCTGGATGAACTGCAGAGACGGGGTCAGCCGCGTGTTGAGGTGCTTGCCCATCTCGGTCCGCAGCATTCCCGTCGCCGAGGCCAGTGCCTTGGCGCTGTCTGCGCGTTCCTCCTCGGAGCCCAGCACCGTGTAGAAGACGCTGGCGTGCTGCAGATCACCCGTCACCCGGACATCCGTTATCGTGACGAAGCCCAGCCGGGGGTCACGCAGCCCCTTCTCGAGGCGCTCCGCCAGCACGACCTTGATGCGGTCGGCGAGTCGTGCCGCTCTCTCACTGCCCATTTTGCTGCTTCCTTCTTCGTCCCCGCCAGCGACCGGGCGGAGAGATGATGTGAGGCGGACGCGGACAACAGATCAGCCGCGCGGCTTCTCCACCATCTCGGTCGTCTCGATCTCGTCGCCGACCTGGATGTCGTTGAACTTGCCGAGCCCGATACCGGCCTCGTAGTCCGTGCGCACCTCGGTGACGTCGTCCTTGAAGCGACGCAACGACTCGATGGCGAGACCATCGGCGATGACGACGCCGTCGCGGATGACACGAGCCTTCGCGTTTCGCGTGATCGTTCCGCTGCGGACGATGACGCCTGCGATGTTTCCGAACTTGGAGGAGCGGAACACCTCGCGGATCTCGGCCACACCCGACTGCTTCTCTTCGAACTCCGGCTTGAGCATGCCCGTGAGGGACTGCTGGACGTCGTCGATCGCGTTGTAGATGACGGAGTAGAACCGCACGTCAACACCCTCACGAGCCGCGCGTTCGCGCGCTTTCGCGTCGGGCCGGACGTTGAACCCGATGACGATCGCGTTATCGATCGTCGCGAGGTTGATGTCCGACTCGGTGACTGCCCCCACACCGCGGTGGATGATGCGCAGCTGCACGGAGTCGTCGACCTCGATCTTGAGGAGCGACTCTTCGAGCGCCTCGACGGCACCCGAGACGTCGCCCTTGATGATGAGGTTGAGCGACTCGACCTTGCCCTCTTGCAGGGCACGGGTGAAGTCCTCGAGCGAAATGCGCTTGCGGGCCTTCGCCAGGGCAGCGTTGCGCTCGGCGGCTTCACGCTTCTCAGCGATCTGACGGGCCAGGCGGTCCTCCTCCGTGACGATGAAGGTGTCCCCGGCGCGGGGCACGGAGTTCAAGCCCTGCACCTGCACGGGTCGCGACGGGAAGGCTTCGAGCACGGGCTCACCGTTCTCGTCCGCCATCGCCCGCACGCGGCCGTAAGCCGTGCCCGCCACGATCGCGTCTCCGACCCGGAGTGTTCCGGACTGGATGAGCACGGTGGCGACCGACCCGCGACCCTTGTCGAGCTTCGCTTCTATGGCGACGCCACGGGCGGCCTTGTTCGGGTTGGCCGTCAGGTCCAGACCGGCGTCCGCCGTGAGCAGAACGGCATCCAACAGCTCCTGGATGTTCGTCCCGGTACGAGCCGAGACATCCACGAACTGCACGTCTCCGCCGTACTCCTCGGCGACCAGACCGTACTCGGTGAGCTGCTGGCGCACCCTGCCCGGGTTGGCATCGGGCTTGTCGACCTTGTTGACCGCCACGACGACCGGGACGCCGGCGGCCTGGGCGTGGTTGAGCGCCTCGACCGTCTGCGGCATGATGCCGTCGTCCGCCGCGACCACGAGGATCGCGATGTCGGTCACCTGCGCGCCGCGGGCACGCATAGCGGTGAACGCCTCGTGGCCCGGGGTGTCGATGAAGGTGATGGCGCGCTCGATGCCCTCGTGCTCGGTCCACACCTGGTAAGCACCGATGTGCTGCGTGATGCCGCCCGCCTCGCCGGCGACGACGTTGGCGTTGCGGATCGCGTCGAGCAGACGGGTCTTACCGTGGTCGACGTGACCCATGACGGTGACCACGGGGGGACGGATCTCGAGGTCGTCTTCGTTCTCGTTCTCGAGCTCCTGATCGAGATCGAGACCGAAGCTCTCGAGGAGTTCCTTGTCTTCGTCCTCGGGCGAGACCATCTGGATCTTGTAGCCGAGCTCTTCACCGAGCACCTCGAAGGTCGCCTCGTCGAGCGACTCGGTCGCAGTAGCCATCTCGCCCAGGTTGAACAGGATGGTGACGAGCGTGCCGGGCTGCACTGTGTACCCGGTGATGTTCTCGATCTTGTCCGCGAAGTCCGAGATCGATGCACCGCGACGCATCCGGATCGTCTGCCCGTTGCCGCGCTGGACGTTGACGCCACCGACGACCGGGGCATCCCTCATCTCGAATTCCTGGCGCTTCGCCCTACGCGACTTGCGCTGCTTGGACTTGCCGCCGCCCTTGCCGAACGCGCCGGCCGTGCCACCGCCGGGACCTCGACCACGGCCACCNNCCCCCGGGACGACCCGGTCCCCCGGGACGCTGCTGGAACGGCGCGCCACCGGGACGTGCGGGACCACCGGGACGACCGGGGCCACCGGGTCGCGGCGCACCGAGGCGGGGCGCGCCCGGGCGCGGCGCCTGCGGCCGCGGGATGTTGCCGGGGGTCGGGGACGGGCGCTGGCCCATGCCCTGCGCACTGGCGAACGGGTTGTTGCCCGGGCGGGGACCTGCGGGACGCTGGCCCATGCCCTGAGAGCTGGCGAAGGGATTGTTGCCCGGGCGCGGGGCGCCACCGGGCCGCTGTGCGGCGGGTGCGGG